>JASLRP010000406.1 GCA_030743915.1 SAR202 cluster bacterium
GCGTGAGGTTTCGGTGTCACTGCCATGAAGGAAAACTCGCCCGATGCAATCCCATAGCTGATTGTGTGAGATATCATGAGAGCAAAATGTGGATTTCTTGCAAAATAATTGAGATAATCTAACCAGTGTTATGGTAGAGGATGCTCATTTCAGATACTTGATGAGGCTGAAGTTGAGATTGAGAGTATTGATTCCCCACAACATGTGACAGAGTGGTTATTCAAGGATTTGCATGTAAAGGCCCGATAATTCGCGCAAGTGGCTGACATGAAGTCGGAAGTATTGTTAGCAGCGCTAGACGAAGTGTGATCAATTGATTTGCCCATTGATACGAATCGCGATTATGTTCGCACTCGCGGTTGCGGTGACCAGTTGCGCAATCGGCGGGCCCGCTCCAGATTCAGACAGCGTGAACCAACCTCTGGCAGTCGATACGCCGAGCATAGTGGCGCGTGTTCCTCAAAGGGTGGTGACCATGAGTCAATCGGATACACCACCGATACTCGGAACGCTCATCCCCCTGGCATCCACGACGCGTCCAGTAGCCGTCTCAATCCCACTGGCCTCCACCACTCCGCCTCTTGCCGATCTCATACCAAATGCCACGGTCTCCGGTGGCGGCAGGGAGTGGGGACGGATCATCGAAACCATCGTAACGCCGATTCCAGCGCCGTAGCCAGACTATCTGAACTCCTTCATTAGCCATGAGTGGTCGCCAGCGTAATATGAGAGCCGAGCGTAGCCACCGTCGCCGAATCTGAAAACCATCCCGCTATCGTTGACCAGCGGCGGCGCCCCAACGATAGAGCGCAGGGCCTCATTAAGCACGGCCCCGTGAGCCACCACGAGGTATTGACCCGGACCTTTCATCACAACCTTCTGAAGGGCGCGGACCGTTCTGGCTCGCAGGTCCCACATGCTTTCGCCCTCTCCGACGCTTGCGACATGGGGTTGGTATGGCGTGTGAAAGTCAGGCGACGGATATCTGGTCTCTGCCTCTTCGAAGGGAAGTCCAGCCAGCGGGCCATTGTCGATCTCCATCCAGTCAGAGTCCAGTTCCAGCGGGCCACCCACGGACGCCTGAATGATCTGAGCCGACTCATGAGCGCGGACCATTGTGCTGCATACGATCAAGTCGAACTCCACGCCTTCCTGCTTCCACTGCTCCGCGCGCCGTGCTATCTGTTGGCGCCCAACATCGGTGAGCGGCGAGTCGTATCGACCTTCATGCACCTCCTCATCGTCAGCGCGAGAGCGCCCGTGACGCATGAAGGTGATGTGGACCAAGTTTTCCATGATGATCAGTCTCCAGAAGTGAACGAGGCCAAGTCACACCGAGTAGCGCACCACCGCCTCCGGGTTGAGCTCAAGGCCCAATCCGGGTCGATCTCGGAATGGTGACCACATTCCTGCCTGCTGTTGAGGGAACTCCTTGTACCAGATGCGGTCTCCCTGGAGGGCCACGTTCATGTACTCCACAACTTTGAGGTTGGGCGTCGCGCAGGCCAGATGCAGATGCACCAACTGGACGGCGTGAGGCGCCACAGGCAGGTTGAATCCGTGAGCCATGTGCGCGACCTTCATCCACTCGGTGACGCCTCCAACTCGACCCACGTCGGGCTGAACGATGTCCGCGCCGTTCCGAGCGATCAGGTCACGGAACCCGTACTTTGTGTACTCGTGCTCTCCGGTAGCGACGGGGATGTTGGTGGCGGCTCGAATCTGGGCCAGCCCTTCGATATCGTCTGCCAGCACAGGCTCCTCGAACCAGCCCACCTGGTACTGCTCGAACTCCTTGGCCATGTAGATGGCCTGCTTTGGGTAATACCCGTTGTTGGCGTCGATGTAGATGGCCACGTCGTCACCCACGGCCCGACGAACAGCAGCCAGACGTTCCAGGTCTTCGCGCTCCGATTGGCCGAAATCTTTGGCCACCTTCATCTTCACGCGAGGGATGCCCTGCTCGACATGGCCCGTCATCTCCTCGATAAGCTCCTGCTCGGTGAAGTTGGTCCAGCCGCCTGAACCGTAGATGGGGACCGAGTCTGTGAATGCTCCCAATAGCTTGTACAACGGGAGATGGAGCGCCTTCGCTTTGAGGTCCCACAGGCCGATATCAATGGCCGACAGAGCGCAGAAGGCCAATCCCTTGCGACCGTAACCCCTGACTCGCCAGAACATGTCGTTCCACAGCTTTTCGATGTCGAAGGGGTCCTGTCCGATGAGCAGGTCTTTGAGGCCGTTCTCCACAACCTCCCTGACTCCTGGCGACGCCTGGCCGATTCCCAGGCCTTCGTAAGCCTCGTCGGTCTCGATATGCACGAATAATTGGCTCCTGCCGACCGCGCCGTCGGGCGGGGGCGGGATGGTGGCGTCCTGAATCGAACGGCCCTCAGGGTAGTGCAGGACGGTTGTCGAGACGTTGGTGATCTTCAAGTTTGTGTCCTTAGCGATGGTTGCTGATCTAGGTGAGGTAGTTGATCGGGTTTGATGGTCGCCTACAAATCCCGGAAGTTCAGAACTTTTTCCTCAGTCACCTTGTCTTCGGCGATAGCCAGGCCAAGACCCGGACCCTGCGGCACCTTGATGATACCGTTTTCCGGGATCAATTGGTCCTTCAAAAAGAACTGATGAACGGTGTTCCACTTGATGAGGAACTCCTGAATCGGGCACGTGACGGGGGATTGCGATGCGATCAGGTGGGCCGTGGCGTGGGAACTGTGCCCGTGAGGTATCACCGGCAGGTCGAAGGCCGACGCCATCGCGCATATCTTCAGCGTTTCGCTGATGCCTCCGCACCAGTATATGTCGGGCTGAAGAACGTCCATCGCTTTGTTCTCAACGATAGGACGGAATCCCCAGCGGGTGTACTCGTGCTCGCCGCCAGAGATGGGGACGGCAGATGAGCGTTGAATCTCGATGTATGAGTCCAGCTTGTCCGCCAGCACAGGTTCCTCCAGCCATCGGATGTCGTACTCTGCCAGCCGTTGGCTCATTTTGATGGAGTATGGGACGTCCCAAGAACTCCAGGCATCCAGCATGATGTCAACGTCCGGGCCGACGGCGTTGCGCAGCGTTTCGGCAAGCTCCAGATTGCGACGGATGCCATCCTTGCCGTCGGTGGGGCCATCGCGGAAGAACCATTTTGTGGCGGTGTAGCCCTGATCTGAGAATTCTTTGGCTCGTCGGGCGGCGGCTTCGGGTTCGATGGAGAACCCCAGAGCGCTGGCGTACGCTGGAATTTCCGTGCGGATCGGCCCTCCCAGCAATCGGTGGACAGGCTGTCCGAACGCCTTGCCTTTCAGGTCCCACAGTCCGCAGTCCACGACGCTGATGGCCATCATGGTCTCGCCTTTGCGTCCGTGGATGGCGTTTCGGTACATCTGGTCCCAGAGCATTTCGCTGGCCAGCGGGTCGGAGCCAACCAGAATTCCGCGCAACTGAGTGTCGATGATGAATGCTTCAAGACGACTGAACGGGCCAGTGAGACCTGTCACGCCGTCATCTGTGTGGATTTCGAGGAACGCCGAGCGCATGGCGTATCGCCCATCGCCAAGACTGCTGGAGTAGTTGGCGCCCTCATTGCGGAAATCGGGGTAGATATCCACAGGGCGCACCAGACGCTCCTCCCAGAAGGGGTCGGGATGCTCCATAATGCCGTTGAGTTCTCGTATTTTGAGGTCTGTGATCTTCATGGGTAGTTCTCCGATGACAATTATGTCTTCAAGATGGAACGTAATCCGATTCGTGCGCCGGATATGATACTTCAACCGAGACCAGCACGCCACTGAATCCTGAGGCAATGTATGCCATCGCAGACACCCAATGAATATCGCTTTGCGTGGCAACAAATCCAGCACACGGTGACCGCCGATAAGTGCATTTGCACGACAAGAGGATTTCAGTGTAGTGTTTACCACACACGGAAGAGGTACGCAATATTCCTGTCTGGTCATGCTTTGATTCAGCGAATCGGTTGCTTCGATTGAAGGCCGATCCTGATCTGGTTTCGAGTGATGACTGAATCTGGAGGGAATGCGCTATGACAAAGCGAATTGTCTTGTGTTTTGACGGGACGTGGGACAGCGCCGATATTGCGCAGAACGTAACTAACGTCGTCAAGTTGTATCGGTCCGTTCTGGGCGTTGACACTACGGGTCTTGGCGGCGATTCGGAAATCACTCCGAAGATGGAAACAGTCAAATGGTACGACCCTGGCGTGGGGACGCGGTGGGGGGAGCGGGTCGCCGGCGGCGTGTTCGGTTACGGCCTGTCTCGAAATATCCGGGAGGGATACAAGTTCCTGATCGACAACTACCAGCCCGGAGACGAGATCTACATATTCGGATTCAGCAGGGGAGCGTACACGGCGCGGAGTCTGGCGGGACTGATGCGGAATGTGGGACTGGTAAAACAGGAGTTCGCGCCTGAACCCAAGGCGGACGACAACGAGGTGATAGTTGATGGCTACCACATCTATCGCGAACGAGATGAAGGTCCGGACAGTCTGGCCGCTCTCGAATTCAGGGCCGAATACTGTTGGGATGAGATCAAGATAAAGTTCATCGGTGTCTGGGACACCGTAGGCGCCCTCGGAATTCCAATCAGCGCGCTGAGCGGATTAAACGAAGCGTACGCATTCCACGATGAACGACTGAGCAGACTGATAGAGAACGCTTTTCACGCAGTGGCGATTGACGAGCAGAGGAAAGAGTACGCCCCACGCTGTGGAACACTGAGCCCAAAGACGGTCAGAGGATGGAGCAGGTCTGGTTCGTCGGCGCACACACAGATGTTGGGGGTGGCTCACACACGCCCTGGTTTTCGGACGTCCCCCTGCGGTGGATGTTCGAAAAAGCGCAACTGGGTGAGGATGGCCTGGAGGTCGATCCGGGCATGATCCCAGGTATGAACGATCGATTCTGGACTGCCCGCATATCGGACTCGTTCAAAGATATGCTTTGGGGGTTGTATGGATTGTTCGCACGGGTATTCGGTGGTGGGCGATATTACAGGCCAGTCAAACAACTGGCCCATGGCGACGAGTCGGTCCACGACACCGCTTCACAGAAAATCGTCCGGGATCCGAAATATAATCCCAGAAACCCGGGCTTGCAGGGATAAATGGATGGAAAAGAAAAGCCCGGTGTCCAAACACCGGGCTGAGTTTTTCACTGTTGGTCTCGCATATCCAGATTAAGATCTGGTGTGGCCATGCCGCCAAGTTAATTGGTCGGGACATCTGGGCCATGCTGTTCAGGTTACGCGAGCCTAAAGCTTTTCGCGTCCCCTGCTGGCAAAGTCATCAATCTTTACCTACCGCTCTCGCAGCCAGCAGGGGCTATGGAAGGGAATTTCCATGCGTGGTTTTTGATGTATTCTCTCAAATTAACCGTGCCCCTTTCCGGCTTTCGCCTGATGTATTGCCAGATGCTTGTCATATCTGACATATATAGAATATCAGTAGGCCCCGAATGTGTCAATCAGCCTGACGCTCAT
>JASLRP010000407.1 GCA_030743915.1 SAR202 cluster bacterium
GGCCCTCGGATATACACCCAAACAGGCCACATCCCCACGTTCATGCTGGCGGCTGGGAAACTGAGATGGTTCCAGCTTCATAGTCCGGCTGCCTATGCTAGAATAGCGACCGTCCTGACGCTGGCCGATTGGCTCGTCTGGAAACTCACTGGCGGGTTGACCAGAGAGCGGACGCTGGCGGCGGAGTCCGGACTGTTGAATATCTGGTCGCGAGGCTCGCTGGCCGATCTTTATCAACATCTGGGACTGACCTATGACACTCTGAAATTGGCAAACGCAGGGGATGTCATTGGAGAGACAGCCACTGAGAGCGCGGCCCATGCAGGTTTCAAATCTGGAATTCCGGTGGTTGCGGCAGGAGCGGACACTCAGGCTGGATTGGTGGGACTTGGCGTTGTTCGGCCACTGGAAGTCGGCCTCGTCGCCGGTTGGAGCGCTCCTGTTCAGATGGTGACATCCCAACCGATATTGGCCCCAAAAGGCGAGACCTGGACCGGCCTGCATCCAGCGTCCGACAGGTGGATTCTGGAAAGCACCGCTGGCGACATGGGCAACTCATATCGCTGGCTCAAAGATCTACTGTTGGGAGCGGGCGATAATGGATACCAACAACTGGATGCTCTAACGAGTTTGGTTCCTGTGGGTTCCGAGGGCGCAAAAAGTTATCTGGGGCCGGGCAGGATGGATATGGCGCAACTCGGCATGAGGCAGGGAGGGATGCTGTTTCCGGTGCCGATGACAGTGTCTGGTCTGGGAAGGGAACATCTGGTGCGTTCAACGCTGGAAGGTTTCGCCTTCGCTGTCAGGGCCAACCTGGATCAGATCGAGAATCTGGCCGATGATCGCGCCGATCACTTTTCAGTTGGAGGCGGAATGGCCCACTCGAAAGCCTTTCTCCGGATACTCACGGATGTGATTGGCAGACCCATTCGAGTGAACGCCGACCCCAGAGCGACCGCCCGAGGAGCAGCGCTGACTGCCCAGATCGCCCTGGGAGATTACAGAAACTTTGAAGAGATCTCTGAGTCTGTCCAGGATCAACTTGATACCATGCAGCCAGACCCACTGGACGCAGCAGATTACGATGACTTTTATGAGGAATGGGTGGCGACGGCAGATAGGCTCGGCTCCCTGATGATGTGATTGACCGATGACAAGTAGGTGGCAACAGGAGAAATCGGCTGTGGCCGAGACGGCGCGGGCCATGTCCCAGATGGGTTTGGTGACAGGGGCCAGCGGCAATGTCAGCACGCGGCTCGCCCCATCCGACAGCGAGGAACCTTTGTTGGCAATCACTCCAATGGCGACCAGTTACGCCACGATGGAAGCTGACGACATCGTGGTGACCGACTTCGATATTGAGCCTGTCGAAGGGGAGTTGATGCCATCTTCGGAGAGTATGCTCCATGTCGCCATATATCAAGCCCGACCAGATGTGGGCGCGGTGATTCACACGCACTCGGTCTATTCCAGCGTGTTGGCCGTGTCTGGTCTCGACATACCGCCCGTCCTGGACGAGGTCGTGGTGAACATCGGAGGGCCAATCCGAGTCTCCGAGTACGGGTTTCCCAGCAGTGAAGCCCTGGCTCAGAACGTCACAGCAGCCCTGGGTGACCGCAAGGCGGCGATCATAGCCAACCACGGCGCAGTGGGGGTCGGCAGAGACCTGGAGGAAGCCCTGGAAATCTGCGCTTTGGTGGAACGAGTTTCAGAGATATTCGTGCATGCGACGGCGTTGGGTCAGATAATTCACCTGCCCCCGGAAGCGGTCGAGGCAGAGACAGCGATCTATCGAATGCGCAATTCTGACATCGGAGGTGTCGAGTAATGGTGACTGTCCCGGCCTTTTTGCTAAGAAGGCTTTACGTGAAAAAGAGCCTCAAGAACACTGATGACGGGTTCGAGTTCGAGTTGCGAAATCGCCTGGGGTCCGGCTACGCGTTCAAACTCTGGCCCCTGACCGTTGATGGCGAGGAGTTGCCTCCGGATGACACCGCATTCCTGCTCGAAGGCGAGGAGACTGCTTTCAGCGAAGTCTCGAAAGAACGCACGTTCACGCTGGCGATGAACCGCACGATCACAATCAAAGCCAACGGCGCGAGCCTGGAATCCGGGCCTCGCAAGATTGGCATGGGTTTCGACGTGCCTGGTCTCGGCACTCTGCGATTCGATTTCACAGATGTCGTGGGCGATGAGTGAACCTCCGGGCAGGATACTTTTAACCGGCGCTTGCGGCTATCTGGCGAGCAGGATCATTCAACGTCTGGAAAGTATGGCCGAAGTCGATTACATCCTGGCGACGGATATCCGGCCTCCCAGGGTGGAATTCTCAACAGAAAAAACCGAGTTCCATACGCTGGATGTCTGTGAACCGTTCCCGGACCTGCTCAAGGAACATGATGTCGAGTCCGTGGTGCACCTCGCTTACGTCATGAATCCGGGCCACGATCGCGACGCCGCGTGGCGTGTGAACGTGCTGGGCACGGAGAACCTGTTGGGTGCCTGCCGCAACGCGAACGTGAAGCAAATCTGCTACCTGAGCAGCACCTCTGTGTACGGCGCCCACCCCGACAATCCGGAGTTCCTGACCGAAGAATCACCGGCGCGGCCCATCAAAGGATTCCAGTACTCGGAGGACAAAGCCGAGGTCGAAACGCTGCTGTCACAGTACGCCGAAAGCCAGCCCAACGCCGCTGTCACGGTGCTTCGCGTATGTCCAGTTCTCGGCCCCAACGCCGACAATTTCATTGCCGCCGCCTTCTCCAAACCTTTCCTGGTGGCAGTGCGAGGCTACGACCCGCCGATGCAGTTCATCCATGAGGATGACCTTGTGGATAATTTGCTGCGCTGCCTGATCGAACAACCCAGGGGGACATTCAATCTCGCTGGCGAAGGCGTCATCAGATGGAGCGACATGGCGCGGATCTTCGGACGGCGATTGTTGAATGTTCCCGCTCCTATCCTGTACGGTCTGACGGGTCTTGGCTGGACGCTGCGGCTTCAGCAGGACTCGCCGCCGTGCGGAATAGATTTCATTCGGCATAGGTGGACGGCCAGCACACGAAAGGCCCAACGGGAGTTGGGATCGTCCTTTCGATACTCGTCCCGCGAGGCGTGGGAATCTTTTGCGACTGGCGGGATTGCGCAAACAACGGGCCACGCCGACTAATCCAGTAACCCTTTGAACGGAGCGTCCATGACGAAAAAAATCGTAATCGACACAGACCCAGGCACTGACGATGCTCTGGCGCTAATCATGGCCCTGAACTCGCCCGAATTGGACATTCAGGGGATGACCTCGGTGGCTGGAAACGCTCGGTTGGCCGATACCACACGAAACACTCTGCGACTGATGGAGCATCTGGGCCACCCGAATATGCCGGTTGCTCAGGGAGCGTCGCGCCCTTTGCGGGGAAAATTCAACTATGGGTACCATTATCACGGGCCCAGGGGCCTTCCGGTCCGATTGGCGACCACTAAATCCAAACCTCGACCTCTGAAAGCGCCTGAGTATCTGCACAGCATCGGATATTCCTTTCCGGACGAGTTCGTCCTCATCGCGCTGGGACCGTTGACAAACGTGGCGCGGGCCATCCAGCGGGAACCTCGGCTGGTCTCGTGGATAAAGGAAATTGTTGTAATGGGCGGCGCCGTCGAGGTCGGGGGCAACGTGACCCCGCACGCCGAGTTCAACATCTACAACGACCCCCACGCCGCCAATGTGGTGTTCGACTCCGGCATTCCGGTCACGCTTGTTGGCCTGGATGTTTGCGAACAGGTTGCTTTCGGAAGAGATGACACCGACTGGGGTGACGGCCAGACCAATGGCGGGCGTCTCGCCGCCGACGTGCTGTCAACCTGGTTCACTGAGACTAAGCCCGACATGGATCAGTATGCCCTGTGCGATCCTTTGGCCGTGGCAGCGGCGATTGAACCAGGTCTTCTGGAGACTCGAACTGCCACGGTGTCAGTCGAGGAGGACGACTCCGAGACCTACGGCCAGACCCGCGCAACCTACGGCGAAGGCAACGTCCGGGTCGCCGTGGGGGTGGATGTTGATCGGTCGCGAGCATTCGTCTTGGATCGAATAAAGTCAGGTGATTAAGATGCCTCGCAGATTCCTCACGCGGATCATTTGACCGCCCTGAAATCCAGGCGCTATCATACTTAGGACATTCTTGACTAATGCGATCAACAAACCTAAGGAGCGCCGCTTTTTATGACCACCCAAAAGGTCATCTCTCGTGAGACAGGTGTTGAAGATACACAGTACAAGTGGGGATTTGACTTTGACTACGAATCAGACATTGCCCCCAATGGACTGAGCGAGGACACAGTCCGGTTCATCTCTGCGAAGAAGCAGGAGCCGGATTGGATGCTGGAATGGCGATTGAAGGCCTACCGTCACTGGGAACGGCTCGGGACCGAGGAGCCTGAGTGGGCAAACCTGGAACATCCGCCCATCGACTTCCAGGACATGAGCTACTATGCCGCTCCCAAGTCCCAGGAAGACGGCCCCAAGAGCCTTGACGAAGTTGACCCTGAAATCCTCGAAGCCTTCAACAAGCTGGGCATTCCTCTCCAAGAGCAAAA
>JASLRP010000408.1 GCA_030743915.1 SAR202 cluster bacterium
GCATCATCAGAGGCGATTCTGATGTCGCACAGGCACGTAATCTCGACACCTGACCCGATAACGAATCCATGCACTACGGCCACCAGAGGTTTGCGGATACTAAGGAACAGGCCCCACAGGTCCCGCTCCCACCTCACCTGACGAGCTACAGCCTGAGATGGCGCTGACCCGAACTCGGACAAATCTGCGCCAGCGCAGAATCCACGATCGCCGGCCCCTGAGATCAGGATCGCTCGGACTTCGGGATCGTCCTTCGCCGCAGACAACGAAAAGTAAAGCTCGTCGCGCATCTGAATATTGAAAGCGTTGATTACCCTGGGTCGGTTCAAAACCAGGTGACCAACCGCTCCCCGTTTATCATACAGGACCACATCCGAATCAGACATTGAGTGGCATCACTCCCCTGTGTACGCTGGGGGCCTGCGCTCCAGGAACGAAGCCAACCCTTCAGCCCGATCACTGGCGCTCTGCAAAAGAAAGCTGAGATCGGCCTCAAGCCGCATCCCCTGGTCCAGAGTCATATCCAGACCTTTCATCACCGCCTCTTTGACGTAGCGGCTCGCGGCAGGCCCGTGACCGGCGATGGTGGAGGCAAGCTCAGTCCCTCGCGATAGCGCCTCGTCCGGCTCGACTGCAACGTTCACAAGACCGAGACCAACCGCCTCCTCAGCCGGGAGAATGCGGGACGAAAGAATCATCTCGGTGGCCCGACTGGCGCCAATCAGGCGGGGCAGACGCTGTGTTCCGCCATCCCACGGAATAAGGCCCCGCTTCAGATGCGTCAACCCGAAGGACGCCGCGCTGGAAGCGACCCGCAGGTCGCAGGCCAACGCAATTTCAAGACCCTGGTCGATAGCATCCCCGTTCAATGCGGCCACAACCGGTTTGTCGATAGACGCCACCGACTCGCAGACCCGCAGCCCATCAAGAATACTGGCGTCTCGCAGACCGTCAGCCAGCGCGCTCTCGTCTGTGCCGCCGCAAAACACGTCGCCGCTTCCAGTAAGCAGAACCGCCCAAACATCGTCATCCTGCTGTGCGCTCAAGCAGGCATCCGCCAGGTCGAAGCTCATCGCGGCGTCAATCTCATTCCGATTTTCACCCCGGTTGAGAGTGATGACTGCCACGTGGCCGTCTCGTTCGATCGTCACGCTGGGATTGAAATTTGCCACAGGAACCGGGCCTCGGCTTTCGCAAAATAATCATCGGTCGAATCAGTTTCAGGCCAGGGCAAACACCGCCACTCTGCGACGCAGAATCAAGAATTTCGCGACTGCCTGAGTCTCGCCTCTATCTGTTCTCGTGTGGGTATGCCTTCCACGCCTACGGCCTCAACACAAAAGCTGGCCGCGCAACTGGCATAAACCGCCGCATCCAGAGGATCATTGGACTCTCGGAATCTTATCAGGAACGCCGTGGCAAAGACATCCCCTGCTCCGGTCGGGTCAACCTCATTGGCTGGAAACGCTGGAACGTGACTCCACGCTCCCTCGGTGTGAACCCGGCATCCATCGCCCCCGTGAGTGTGGACCAGAACAGAGCAATGTTCAGTCCATCCCGCGATTTCTGTGTCCGTCGGAGAGTCATCATCAGAGAAGACCGCCGCCGACACCTGTGGCAGCAAAGTCGAGCCTGCCCAGGATGTCCGAGACACGGCGCCCGACTCATCCCACCTCCTCAGCCAACCCTGGATGGAAGCGACCACCGCGCCCCATGTCAGAGAGTCAACAATCGATTCATCCAACTCCTGCGTCAGCGGCCCCAGCACTACCATCGGAGCGTCGCGCCAGGCCACGGGGATGTCTTCCCCGCGAATCTTGCCTCCGACGCCTCTGAGGTACTGACGTCGGCGCCCCTCTTGGTAAGCGTTGATGAAAGTCGTGGTCTCGGGAGAAGGCACAATGTGAAGGGGTATGCCGGGCATCGCAGAGGCCGGGTCCACGTCGTCGGCGCAACTGGTCACGACGGCAGCGCTCAGTCCAAGAGCCTGAGCCGTCAGCGCCGCAAAAGTAGCCGAGCCGCCAACAACATGACCGTCTTCAATGAGGTCTTTTGTGACGTGGCCTATCGCCAACAAATCGGGAGGCATCTTGGTATTCAAATCCACATCGGGGTCGGATCGATTATGAATGCAGGTCAGACACAGCCACCAAATGTCACTTCAGCAGAACGACGACCTGTCGGTTCGGGCCTGAGCCCGTGCTTTCAGTGGTGACTCGTGGGTGATCGGCAAGCGCCATGTGGACGATGCGCCGCTCATTGGGGGGCATCGGTTCAAGGGTAATAGAGCGACCGGAATCCGCAACCCGTTGGGCGACGCGACGAGCCATGTTCATCAGAGACTGATATCGACGGTCCTGGTAACCTTCCACATCCACCAGCATGTTGACGTTGGCGTCTAGCTTCTGACTCACCAGATACTTGACCAGGAATTGGAGCGCCTTGAGCGTATCTCCACGCCGTCCTATCAGAAGACCTGCGTCGTCGCCTTCGATCTCGAAGACTGGCCCACCCAGATCTTCGCGCTCCACCTGGGTCAGGGTCGACACTACATCGACGCCCAGGAGAGAGATGATATTGTCCAGCACTTCCGACGTGGTCTTCACAACATCCGAGGGCGCGTCGATTCGAGTCACCCTCACCCGCGCCGGTTCACTGCCGATGCCCAGGATGCCTGCCTTGCCTCGACTAACGACGTCTATTTCGGCCTCGGCGCGATCGACGTCTAGTTCTTTTAGGCCCAGTTCTATTGCCTCTTCCACCGTCTTGGCCGTTATCTCTATCTCGCGCATCTTCAGCCGTCTCCTCGACACTGGACACCAACGCAGGCGCGGCAACTCCCGTCTCCGTTGCCTGCTCAGGCGTGCGTCCGAAGGCGAACAGGTTCTTCAGCGGGTCCCAGCCCGTTATGAAGCCCTGTATCGCCACACCAATGATATTCGAAACCACCCAATAAACCGCCAGCCCGCTGGAAAAGTTGAGCGTAAAGAACCCAAACATCAGCGGCATCATCCACAGCATCATCCGGTTGGTCGATGCCTGCCTTTCATCCGCTGAAGGCATTGTAGTCATTTTCTGCATGATCCACATGGATGCGCCGACCAGAACCGGCATCACAAAGGGCGACGGGTCGGGCACAGCCAAGTCCATCCATAGAAAATGGCTGTTAATCGGTATTATGCTGTGGACCTGGGGCAGCCAGCTGTACAAATTACCCGACAACTCGACAAGGTTCTCAGGGTTATTCGGGACCGTCTGGCGAATCGCCTGGAACAGGCCGATCCATATTGGGAACTGGATAAACATCGGCCCCAGGCATCCCAACGGGTTCACGCCGTGTTCCTTGTACATCTTCATCGTCTCTTGCGAGACGCGCTGACGGTCGTTCTTGTACTTTTCCTGGACCTGCTTCATCAGCGGTTGAAGAGCGTTCATCGCTTTCATCTGCCGGGCGCTCTTGATGGTCAATGGGATCATCATCAGCCGCACCAGCATCGTGAAGGCTATTATCGCTATACCGAAATTACCGAAAAACACCCAGTACAACAGCAAAAGGCTGTTGACCATGGGCTGTATGATTACCGTGCTCCAGGCGTCGCCTAAAAATTCCACAGGCTGTTTACTTCGCTCCTAACACGCTTTGGCCCTGTCCCTGGGGAGAGGGTCGTCTTTGTCTGTAAAATAAACCCATGCTTCATCGGGATTGCCGTTGCCGCTCACGCTCAGAGCGCGAATCGACTTGTCCGTCGCCGCGAAGTATATCAGGTCTCCTTCTGCCACCAGCGGAGTGAAGATATTTTCGCCAATGCGACAGTTATCCTTAGGACTCCCGTTGAACTCCAAAAGGTGGACCTTCGACTCGCCGCCATCGGAAACGGGAATCGCTAGCATGCCAGAAACAACAGCAGGCGACCCTACAATTGACCCTTCAGATTCAAATGTCCAGAGCTTTGCGCCGGTGTTCGCATCAAGAGCATACATGTTTCCGTCCAGCGACGGCGCATAGATAGTGCCATCCAGCGCAAGCGCCTGGGTCCAATACCATCTTTCAGATTCTGTGAATTTCCAGTCAACATTGCCCGTCTGAGCGTCCAGCGCATAGAAAGCGCTGTCGAATGCTCCGACATACACACGTCCGTTCGCCACCAGTGGACTGGCGACCACCGCCCCTCCGGTGTTTCGCCGCCACAACTCCGCCCCATCCTCCAGATTCACGGCGAACACGGTCTTGCCCAGCGTGCCGAAATACACCACTCCGTCAACGACCGTGGGAGCCGACCAAACGCCGCCGTCAGCCGGAAAACGCCACAAAGTGTCGCCCGTCTCAGCGTCCACAGCATGCACAGCGCCACTGTCGCCGTCTCGTGATTCGTCGATGGCCGTTCCAACGACCAGAACATCGCCAGCCAACGCCGGGCCGCCAACTATCGGGCCGCCCATCGGCTGGTTGTCAAACTTGGCGGGATCGCCATCCAGCGCAAACGCATACAGGCTCCCGTTATAACCGCCGACGTAAACGACGTCGTCCGCCACGGCGGGTTTCCCGTATATGGCCTGATCAACGCCTTCCGCGGCCAGTAGATCCCTGCGCCAAATCGTAGAACCGTCAGTCCTGTTTACGGCAAGAAGACTGCCCTCGGCAGTCCCGATATACAGCGCGTCGTCCTTCACGACGCCAGCGGACCAACCCTCTGGTGTCGCGATTCGTGAACAAGCCGCCGTCAACAGAACCAGAAACAACGCCAGAGCCAGGGCATTCGCCCCTCTCAGCATCCGAACCCTGACGCGGGTCATCGTCGAATTATCCAGTCAAACAATACTCATCTCGATCATCGTAAATTGCCGGGCCTGACGCGCAGACCGGGCGATAAATTTGCTAGGGCACGGGATCATAGCCACTGGTTCCGAAAGGTCGGCACCGGCCAAGCCTGCCCAGCGCCAGCTTGATTCCTCTGACGGCTCCGTGCTTTATGATTGCTTCCTGAGCGTATCTGGAACACGTTGGCTCGTGCCGACATCTGCCCGGCCAGTACGGCGAAATCGCCGACTGGTAGACTTTTATCGCTCCCAGAGCCAGAGTCTTCATTAAATGTCCCCATCCTGACCGTCCGAGATTCCCGCCCGCCGCATCAGCCGGACACACGATTCCTTCAACTGGTGAAAGTCAGCGCCGGCAGCCCGGTTTCTCGCGATCAGCGCCACATCCCAACCTTCCGCCACGCGAATTTCGATTACAGCGCTCCGGAGCCGACGTTTAATCCGATTCCGTGTCACGGCGTTCCCGACGCGACGCCCCACGATAAACCCGAACCTGGTGCGCGGCATCCCATTCCTTCGAGCGGCCACCACAAGGACGTTATCCGCCCAACTGCGGCCGACTCTCCTCACCATAGCGAAATCGCTCGATTTCCTCAAGCGTCGTTCTCTAAGCATGCTTACACACCAACACCATAGATACTTCTACGAGCGCTGCGCGTTGGGGGATGCAAGGGGCCGAATGGCATATGCCACCAGCGGTTTCGATATGCGTTGGGGACGGTTCCAGTAATTCGATCTCAGACAGTAAGCTTGTGTCGCCCTTTGAACATTCGGCGCTTCAACACGTTGCGGCCATTCCTGGAGGACATCCTGGACCTGAAGCCGTGGACGCGCATGCGCCGTCGCTTTCGGGGTTGATAAGTTCTTTTTGGCATTATTTGTTACCTCAAATCTCCACCAATTATAGTGATTCGCAAAAATCAGTGTCAATTCGATTTCTCTCCCAGGCAATCTGGCCGGAAGTTCTCCTCTGGACGGCGCGCACAACTCAGCGTCAAATATCTCCAGATTCGATACCCTCAGCGCCTATTATCGATACCAAATTGCCGATTACGATGGCGCTAATACCTTTACCGAATATTAGAAACTGTGTAAACATTCTGGCACATCGGCGATTTCGATACCCTACCGTTGGGTCGAATCGCCAGTATCAAACCCAGCCAGCCGATGAATGCAACATCTACGAGGAGGCAATCTGATGGCCAGCCCAGCGCTGTACGAATCTCACCAAAAAGTAGCCGATCACCTCGAAGCCCTGCGAGGGTACGCCCGAAAAGCCATTGTGGACGACGAGCCGCTATCACGCCTTGAACAGGCAGACAAGTCTGTCCGCCTTAGCGAATTCGTCACCCTGGGCAACTCCTTCAAGCTGACCGTCAAAGAGATGATCGCCCTCATACTCAGTGACATCCACCACGAGCCCACCGCTTCTGGCTGCGGCTGTCACACCTGCGCTTCTCGCTAGAAGTCCGATTATCACGTATCGGAAATGAAAATCGGCGGCCCCCTGAAATCAGACATATTCAGGGGGCCGCTTTGCGCTACCCAACATACCGCAACCCGGTCGCGCCTGCCCCTGTATAATTACTCGTAAGAATCAATTTCGTTGGAGCCGCCGGCCGCTCTGAATCTGGATGAACTCAATCTCGCGATGCAGGACGACCCAATCCACGCCCCGCAGCCTCTCGAAAAGCTCCCTGCGCAGAACACGCATGGAAGCGATTCCGCCTCGCCCGCCTTTCTCCAACTCACGGACGCTCTGACCGGGCGAAGATTCGCCGTTCGCATCGACCCTGATGACACATCCTTCACCCTCGCCAACCTGCTTGCGAAATATGTCCACAGGTGCCCCGTAGAAGCATTCCTCGCCCAGAACCGCATGACTCCGGCGTCAGCCGAGGCGCTGATGTCAATACAGGAAAACCTCTACCAACTGTCAGACGCAGGAGAACTCCAGGGGCCAATTCGCGGAGTGGCATTTCAACAGCAGGGCCGCTATTTACTCATCGATGAAGCGCCCGGAGTCGCCCGAGTCATGGCCGATGGGACTCCCATCAGAGTCATCGACATCTCCATTGACCGCAACACCGTGGGATACGACCTCAACTGGAAAGGCTTCCATCGCAGAAGATGGGACCAAAACCCCTCTGACTACGCCCGCTTCATCCGGGAAGCCGTCGAAATTCAAAACACGCCCGATGAAACGCGGCGCATCATGAATCTGGGTTCGGACCACGACGGGGCGGATTTCATACGCGCCATCGCACAACGAATCTGGAACGCAGACTTCGAGAGCTACTCCCGGTTCAGCGGAGCGAAACTCCGATACAAAACCGGCGACGAGACCGTGGCAAACATCCAGGATGGCCGTGGCGGGATATGCTCAGAGAAAGTCCAGGCACTGAAATTCCTGACCGACGCCTACGGACTGGAGTCCGAGTACATCCTTGTAGGCCCAGAGATTCCCGACCCGCCCCCGGAGGACATTCTGCGCCAACTTCTGGAGACTTTTGATTTCTCATTCTCTCGGCGTCACATGCGTTACTGGCAGCATCTCGCCATCCTCTATCACCTGGATGAACCGCTTCTGGTGGACGCGACAAACGGCAACATACCGTTCCTATTCGAGCGAGGGCACAAAGCCTCGCAAATCCTGGGCTACGATAACAAAATATCCTTTCCCGTCAAAATGGGCCTCGTCCCTGAAAATTTCTACTATCACCGAGCATCCCAACAACTCGCCCAGGACCTGTACTACGCCATGGAGAACTTCATTCCGGAAATCGATATGGTGCAGGTGTTCGACAATGAACTGGGCCTCTACATTGACGACCAACTCCTGGTCGCGCCTATCATGCACCAATCCGAAGCGGAATACGACGAACTCCGATCTGAATACATCCAGGCATCCGAGGATCAGGGCGCGGATTACGAAATCACCCCAAATTGGTCTCTCGACTCCCAACTGGGCGACGAACTGTTCAGTCGCAACCCCATCGCGGCCCAGGCGATTCTGGACTCCGAAGAGCATCTGCTCACCCGATACCAGCATTTCGAGGCCGAGGGACACTCCGCAGGTCTCGCGCTCATCGGCCTGAGACCCGACAAAGAATGACCACAACGGCAAGCCTCGTGCGCCGCCTGAACTCGGTCGTTAAGGCCGCAAACAAGACCAAGTATTACGGCGCCGCAGACCCACCAATTCCGACCGACATCCCTTCACTGGAATCCTTCCAGGCAATTCAACCGACTCCAATTCTGGAATATCGGACGCTTCGATTAGGTGACACCACTACCAACCCTGATGCCATTAAGTGGGTTGTCGGTCCATACCTCGGCCAGTCGCCCCATAACGTCGCCTACGCCGAGGACTCGAACGCCGCCGAGGTCCGCAACAATCTGTTCAGGCACGCCCTGAGCCAGATTCTGCCCCAGGTTTCGGTATCCTCCGCCGCCGTTATCGCAACCCACCAGAGACGTTATTTCGGCGCAGAGATGGCAAGCATCCTCGTGCGCATGGGCATTCACGCTCACCTGTTCGTCGATGTCGAGAAGCGCCGGGTCGGACCGATGCTCCAGGCCGTTGGGCCATCCATGCTCGTCGCCCTGGATGATGTGGAAGAAGCGGCGATTCCGGCATCAGTCGAGGTCTGCGTCACAGCGCGCCAATCACAAAGGTTCACCCAACACGCTCAGATCGACCTTTGCGTCGTTGACGAGTTGGGACTGCTGGGTTACTCCACAGATTGCCGGACATACAATCTGAACCACGCCGAGTGCCATTTCGAGCAAA
>JASLRP010000409.1 GCA_030743915.1 SAR202 cluster bacterium
CTTGCTCCGGGTTATCGAGTTCAGGCAGTGGGTTGAGTTCAGGCAGGAACTCGTTGACATCAGACACGATCTCGGCAATTGTTGAAGCCCCAGCGCCCATGTCCGAACGGAGCAGTTCAGGCTCGCGCTCTAGGACGTAGGATCGTATTGCCTGGACCCACGGCCAGAATGGAGGCATGCCCTGCTGTTCGTGACACCGCCCCCATAGCACTTTGACCCCTCGAAGATTAGCGTAGGTCTCAAGCTCTGAGGCCATCCTGGTCTTGCCAATCCCAGGCTCCCCCACCAGCATCGCAAGACAGCCACGGCCAGACAGCGCATCGTCCAGAGCTGTCCTCAGTTCCGCCATCTCCTGATCTCGCCCCACAAACACCCCGCTGGCCAGACTGTCCAGAGCGTTCGACCTCCCGGAATCTCCTCCAGAGAAATCAGCGGAGTCCCCCGGGTCGATTGCCTCCAGAATTCCTGCAACCTCAGAGGCAGAATGAGGCCTGTCCGATGGGTCTTTGGACAGCAGCTTGAGGATGAGGCTGTCCAACAACCTGGGACACGATGAGTTTCGCCGAGAGGGGGCCACAGGAGGCGTGTTGACGTGCTGGCCGATGATCGCCACAGGGTCAGAGCCCTGAAATGGTGGGGCGCCTGTCACCATCTCGTAGAGCATGCAACCCAGCGAGTACAGGTCAGACCTGGCGTCGATCTCTCCGCCCATCGCCTGCTCAGGAGCCATGTACGACACGGTGCCCACCGCCATGCCCTCGTTGGTCAGGCTGGAGCGCTCGGAACTCACCGCCAGCCCAAAGTCTCCCAGCCTGGCTGTGCCGCTTTCAGAGAGCCACACGTTGGAGGGCTTGAGGTCGCGGTGAACAACTTCCCTGGAATGCAGAAACTCCAGGCCTTTGCACACGTCGGTGGCGATCTCCACGATCCTATCCAGACCCACCCTGCGATCCTCCGATTGCCGAATGAGGTCTGTGACGCTGCCGTGTGTCATGGCAGGGATGACCATGAAGAGCTGGCCTGACTCGTCCCCGAACTCGTAGATGGGCACGAGGTTGGTGTGTTCTCCCAGCCTCCCCATCGTCTGGGCCTCTCGGAGTATGCGTTGCCGCCCGATGTCGTCCAGGGTCTCGGTCTTGATCAGCGCGAAGGCTACATCCCGGTCGATCAGGGTATCGTGGACCAGATAGACGCGCTTGTGCGCGCCCTCACCCAGGAACTCTTTGACCATGTAGCGTCCGTCTTTGAAGAAGGCGGGCAGGGGCTGGGAGGGAGCGGACGGTGGCAGCGCCGAAACTGTCGCCTGTGGGGATGGTTCAGAGACATCCTCAACCGCCCTTTCGGCAGCGGCCAGAAAGTCGAGTCCGTCGCTATTCTCGGGGTCAAATGCCAAAACAGCTTGGGCACGAGCGCGAACAGTATCCCAATCGAGACGAGCAACTGCCTCTTCGGCTTCATCGAGAAGGCGTTCAATCTGGCGCTGGACTCGTTCGCTAACCATGGGTGACTCCACATGCTATGGAGGCAGTTTACCACGAGCGCGACCACGGTCAAGTACGCCAATATCCAAGACAAGCCGATTGTTGGTTCGTCCGATAAGAGTCAGAAATCCAGACGATTATCAGGCATGAAGAGATCTTGACAGACGGAGGAATGCTAAAACAACTCAGGCTACGCGAGATCGTTCTGGTTGGCGTATGCTGCAGCCTCGACCCGGTTTGAGGCGTCGATTTTTGAGAAGATACTGCTCACGTGCCGAGCCACGGTGTTGATGCTGATGAACAGTTCCTCGCCTATCTCACGATTGGATCTGCCAGCAGCGACGAGCCGCAGAACCTCGACCTCGCGCTCGGTCAGACCGTCTGGATACTGGAGTCTGGACGATGGTCGAGCGTCAAGCTGCTCTCTGAGGGCAGTCACTTTCTCGCTGAGCGGCTTCATTCTGAGGTCTGAGGCGATCTGATCAGCTTCGCCTGCCAATTCTCTTGCCCTGGAGAGATCACCAGATTCGTTGCGCTGAATGAGCATGTCGGCATAGTCGTGACACGTCCATGCGAACTCAGGACGGTAGCCCGCTTTAAGACAGAAGGCTATGGCGTCCTCGAAGTGCGTCTGGGCGTCGCCCAGATTGCCTATCGTCTGGGCGAGAAGCCCCAGGAGCCGGTCGTAACATATGAACGGCCCTTGCTGAGTGCCTCGTTGGGGCGCCAGAATTGAGTACTGCTCATTGGCAAACACTGCATCACTGCGCTGAATCGCGATCAGCGCCAGCCCTATCCTGGGCGTCCTCATGAAATCGCCTGGAATAGCCGGTGATGATAGCATCTCTCTAGCTGCTGATTCTGCTACATCCAACTGATCGGTCGTGCCTGTGACTCTGGCAAACAACGGTATTGTCGCTGCTGCGATTGCGTGTTCAATCCCTACGCCGACCAGGACGTCGGGCGCTAGCTCCAGAACTTGATTGATATACTCGCTGCTCTCCTCAATATTGCCCCTCTGGAGGTTCAGCAAAGCGCTATTTGCAAGGGCGAAAGGCTCTTTCGGTGACTCGGCAAGGCCGCTGGCGATAAACTCCTGAGCAACCTTCCATTCGCCTTTGAGGATGGCCAGAGTGGCGTTGTGCTCCAGCATCTTGACCAGCCGGCTCTTGCTATGCAAGCGCTCTGCCTCTTCCAGACCTGCTGTGGCATGTGCCTGTGCCTCATTGCCATCCCCCAAAGCTTGCAGAGAATTGCAATATAAATTCCTTGCCTGCACCAGCGTGTGAAGCTCATCGAGAGATTGGGCCAACTCGATCACCGGAAGAATCTTCTCTACTACTTCCTTATATTGTTCCTGAGCCAAGTGCATCTGAACAAAATACATTAGAGAGCGAACCTCCAGGACTCGGTCTCCTTCGCGGCGGGCTATTTTTACGGCTTGGTCAAGGCTTCCCTGAGCGCCTTCATAGTCGCTGTTTTCAAAATAGAGGGCTCCTCCATGACGAGACAGAATATGTCCTGCTTCAATGGAGTCGGGTGGCGCCAGGTCCAGAGCGCGGGCCGTCATGTCCACCGTGCCGGATGAATAAGTCAGAAACCCATGAGGGTGCGTCGCGACGGCAACTGCATTTTTGTTGTCCCCCAGGTCAACAAACGCATCGAACGCGCGCCTGAGAGTATCAATAGCTTCTTGGGCATGGGCATACGCGTTTATCGCCACTTGCGCCCGCCCAAGGCCGAAGAGTATGGTTGCAGTCTCGGCTTTCACACCGTGACCCACGCCCGGAGAAGAGGAAGAACCTTCCCTGGCGGCAAGCGCTCTCTGGAAATGGACCAGCGCCTCCTCGTATGCGTTGGAACTGATCGCCCGTTCACCAGCCGCTATCGAGTAGCGAACCAGTTTCATTGTGCCAAGCACCGTCTCTGCCTGCGCAAAGTGGTGAGCAAGCTCTGTGGAATGCGAGTCAGCATCATCGCCGTATAGCTGCTCCAAGCTCTCGGCGATGCGGGCATGCAAGCGCGTTCGCCTCGTAAGTGACAACTCCTCGGATAGCGTCTGCTGAATCAGCGCGTGGGTGAACTGGTAACGCCCAACGCTCTCCGGCGCTTCTGAGACAATCTTGGCTGCGACGGCCTCGTCCAAAGACTCCAACAGATCGTCCGCTGTCGTATCGTCAATAAGATCGATTAGCTGGGAAAACTCGAAATCCCTGCCGATCACCGACGCTACGGTCAGCACATAATTGCATCGCTCGGTCAGGCGGTTCAGCCGTCTGCCTATAACCTCTCTCACCCCCTCAGGCAATCTGAAGGCTGCATCGTCCCGATCATCATTGCCTTCTTGCTCCAGCATACGCAATACTTCGCCGATAAACAGAGGGTTGCCTTCGGTGCGAGAGTGGACCAACTCAACGAATTGGTGAATGTGCTCAGTCCCCGATGAAGCCTGGATCAACTGCGCTTCGTCTTCAAGTTCCAGTCCGCGGAGTTGCAGCCTTCGGAAGTGATGCGTCCTGGTCAACTGGCCGAGAGATTCGGCAAGAGGGTGATGCCGGGATACATCAATGTCACGATAGGTTCCGACGATCAAGATATGACTGTCGGTGAGTTCTTGGCTCAGAAATTCCAAGAGTAGCAATGACGACTTATCAGCCCAATGTAGATCGTCCAACAGCAGTGCCAACCCATTCGTCTGGACAGCCATATTCTTTAGGAAGATGGTTATCGCGTCGAACAGGCGGAATCGAGCTTGCTCCGGGCTCTCGAGTTCCGGCAGGGGTTCGAGGTTTGGCAGCAACTCGCTGATGTCGGGCACGAGCTCTGCGATTGCAGATGCGCTGGCGCCCAATTCCGAGCTTAGCTGCTCCGGCTCGCGGTCCCAGAGGTAAGAGCGTATCGCCTGCACCCACGGCCAAAACGGCGGCATGCCCTGCTGTTCGTGACAGCGTCCCCAGAGGACAAGCGCTTCCCGATCCCTCGCGTGGGAGGCGAACTCCTCGGCCATGCGGGTCTTGCCGATGCCTGGTTCGCCGACGAGCATGACGAGTCTGCCTTGACCCGACCGAGCGTCGTCCAGAGCGGAAACCAGTTCGTCCATCTCATGTCGTCGGCCCACGAAATCATTACTAGGAGATACTCTCGACTGAGCCGCGTTTTCTTGTCGTGACTGCCCGTGCGAAGCGGTGAGGTCTGCGCCACATTCTGAACAGAACTTGGCATCAGACTGGATCTGTTTCCCGCAACGTGGACACGGCATGGGATGTAGCTCCTGGGACTAATGAGAGCGAGTGTAGCAATGCGCCGATAGGCGGTCAACCAAAGGGAATCGGCAGAAGGCAGAATTCAGATATCAGGTTGTCAGGCGTCAGGGATCTGATCACCGATTGACCAGAGGCGCCCGTCCAACGTTTAGGCGCTTCTCCGCAACCATGCTTGGCGGCCAGGGCGTAACCTAAATCTCCACGCCCAGAGCCTGGGCCACCGTGTCCATATCCTTGTCGCCCCGTCCGCTGAGGCCCATGAGGATGATCTGGTCTTTGGAGAGCGTGGGGGCCAGCTTGGACAGGTAGTGGATGGCGTGGGCAGCCTCAAGGGCCGGAATTATGCCCTCGGAGCGGCACATCAACTCGAAACCCTCCAGGGCCTCAGAATCGGTGACGCTCACGTACTCGGCGCGGCCTGAATCTCGGAGCCAGCTATGCTCCGGGCCGACGCCCGGATAGTCCAGGCCGGCGGAGATACTGTGGGCCTCGGTCACCTGGCCGTCCTCGTCCTGAAGCAGGTAGGACATGCTGCCGTGCAGAACGCCCACCTTGCCAGTGGTCATGGTGGCGGCGTGCTTGCCGGTCTCGACGCCCAGGCCTGCCGCCTCGACGCCCACCAGCTTGACGCTCTGGTCCTTGATGAACTCGTGGAACAGGCCGATGGCGTTGCTTCCTCCGCCAACGCAGGCGACGGCATAGTCGGGAAGCCGGCCCACTGTGGACATCATCTGCGCCCGCGCCTCGCGCCCGATGACCGACTGGAAGTCTCGCACGATCTTGGGATAGGGATGCGGCCCCACGACGCTGCCGATCAGGTAATGGGTCGTCTCGACGTTGGACACCCAGTCGCGAATGGCCTCGTTGATGGCGTCCTTGAGAGTCCGACTGCCGGATGTCACAGTCCGGACCTCTGCGCCCAGCAGTTTCATGCGAAAGACGTTGAGAGCCTGCCTGCGGATGTCCTCCTCGCCCATGTAGACGATGCACTCCTGCTTGAGCATGGCGCATATGGTGGCGGTGGCGACTCCGTGCTGGCCTGCGCCGGTCTCGGCGATGACGCGGTTCTTGCCCATGCGCTTTGCCAGCAATCCCTGGCCGAGGGCGTTATTGATCTTGTGCGCTCCCGTGTGGGCCAGGTCCTCGCGCTTGAGGTAGATGCGCGCGCCGCCAAGCTCGTTGGACAGATTCTCAGCATAGTATAGGGCCGTGGGCCGGCCCACGAAATGCTCGGAGAGGTCGCGCATCTGGGCCTGGAACTCCTCGTCGGCCTGGGCGGCGATGTACTCTCGCTCAAGCTCTTCGACCGCGCTCATCAGGGTTTCGGGAACAAAGCGTCCGCCGAAATCGCCGAAGCGTCCTCGTTCGTCCGGTAGGTTCTGGGTGTCCTGCGTGTTCTGCATAGGGAATCTGAGCCTCAATCATGATGTTGCGGAATCGGGCGCATGTTTCGACGATTCATTATAAGCGCTCCGGTTGACCGCAAGTAACCCCAACATTAGAATAGAGTCCTGTCAGGTCGGCGAGGCAGTATATTTTCTCGATAATCCCATAAGGGAGTGGACATGCCCATATATGAATACACATGCACAGCCTGCGATCACGAGTTCGACAAGCTGAGGCGCATCAGCCAGATGGACGAAGAGGCTCCCTGCCCGATATGCGAGGCCGAGTCCGAGCGTCAGCTATCGGTGTTCTCGGCGTTCACCAGCAACGACTCCGGCGTCATGAGCGCTGTGGCTGGCGGCGGAGGCGGATGCGCAGGCTGCGGCCCCAACGGATGCGGCTGCGCGGGATGACCGGCTAGCTGAAATCGATCAAGATAACTTGGATTTACCCACAGGGGCGCAAATATGCGCCCCTGTTTTTTTGACGTTGGCATTCTCGATCAAGTTGGCAACTTCTCCAACGCCTGGGCGACGAACAGCCTGTGTCGCTCTCGCATCTCTTCCGCAAAGATTTCGTCATCTGTCCACACGTCAATCCTGAACGCTGGCTTCAGAGCAGCGTGCATGTCCCAATAGGGCAGAGTCGTGAAATCGAGAGGCGTCACGGACTGGTAGTGATCGGTGAACAGATTCATCGCATCGATCCCGAAGGCCCACAGGATTTCGAGTCTGGTGTTTGACAGATCGGCCAGCGGGTCGCCCAACTGAGCGTCCTCCCAGTCGATCACAGCGGCAACCCGCCCATCTAACCACAGGACGTTCCCCGGCCAGAAGTCGCCATGAAGCAACACCGATTCATTCCGCTGAGGCCACGGCCACAGCGACTCCAGAGTGTCACGAATGCGCCCTTCGCCTATTGATTCATCGAGTTTTGCTGGCCGCGTTCCAATCTTTTCTGCGCATGTGTCAGACAGGTTGGGCAGGAAAGATAAGTCCAGGGTTGAGCAGTCGATGCTGTGTATGCTCGATAGCTGCGTGGCCAGTTCAAGGTTGAAATCATCCAGATTTGAAGGCGTGAATTCAGTCTCTCCGTCAATGTAGTCCAGGACGATGTACGGCGTCGGGAATATCTCGCAGGATGTGTCGAGCTGATAGGGCATCGGCGTTTGCAGTCCTGAGGCTCTGGTAATCTCCAGCAGCCTGAACTCGTCAGATGCGATATTGGGGTTTTGCTCCAGATCACGAGGGCCGTGCCGACGAACGACCAGTTTCTTCGTTTCGCCGTCTGATCGTTCAATCTGAAGGGCCGTAACCTGCGCCGAGACCCCGCCCTTCAATTCCCAAGCGCGAATCAGCTTGCTCTGAGGCTCGAACCGTCGGGCGACCTGCTCGAATTTTCTGTCAGTCGTTGAATCGGTCAATCGTCATTCCTTCGGCAACAGGCGCGAAACTTCGCCATTCTGAACGGATGTGAAGAATCTGGTGTCACAGAGCAACAGTTGTATCACACGCGACCAGATGCTTCGCCTCGGCTCAGTATGGCGAGTGGTTTTTCATTATCACCCCAACCCCATGAGGGACACCAGGGTTTTGAGATCGGGCACTTCGAGGTCAGGCTGGCCCTGAACGGGGCGGGTTGCGCCTACGGAGTCGTCACCGGAGTGTCGGTTCACCCACACGGCGTCCAGGCCGATGGACTTGGCGGGCACAATGTCGTGGAACATGCTCTCGGCCACGTGCAAAAGCCTGTCGGCGCCGACGCCTATGTGTTCGATAGCCAGAATGAAGTTGTGGATGGACGGCTTGTAGCTCCCGGCTTGCTGAGAGGTGATGATCTTGTCGAACTCGACGCCCAGATTCGGGGCGGTCTGAGCGAAGAGGCCATCGTCGGTGTTGGACAGGATCGCCAGCTTGTATCGGGACTTCATCGCCCTGAGAGCGTCCACTGTGTCGGGAAACACTGGCCAGTTGCCGAGAGAGTCGGAGAGGCAGTCCAGGTCTGCGCCCGCCGGAGTGAAGCCCAGTCGGTCGGCAATCCCCTGCATCACGTTGTGCAGCACGACGCGGTACTCGGCATACTCTCCTTGCTGCACTTGCGGCTCGATCTCCGAGTACAGCGACAGAATCTGAGCGTTGGTCAGGTCGAGTCCGTGGGC
This sequence comes from SAR202 cluster bacterium, assembly GCA_030743915.1. GTDB lineage: Bacteria > Chloroflexota > Dehalococcoidia > Lucifugimonadales > UBA1123 > UBA1123. The sequence continues at coordinate 8,289 of JASLRP010000409.1, forward strand.
CTCTGCCGCCGACCTCACAGCATCAGTGATGCCCGTCTCCCAGTCGATGAGCGTTCCGTAGCAGTCGAAGCTCAGAGCTTCGTATTTGTCGAAATTCAGCATGGTGGATTCCTTCTGTAGCTTTCAGCCTTTAGATATCAGCCGTCAGAAGCGGATTAATTATTGCCGGCAGAGCGTATATTTTCGAGTTGGCGCGGTCTTTCCAGAGAGAAGCGCAGGCAAGCTAGTGTCATTGATGTGATGCTCAAGACCCCACAATGTCCCCATGTGACCGATGATCAGCACGTCCTGACCGTCGTGGTTTTGTGAAAGATCGTTTATGAAGCTCTGCATACGGTCCATGACCTGTCCAAGACTTTCGCCATTTGGAAATGGATCTGATATAGACCGCGCCCTGACAGCCTCCATTTCAGGACGAGGACGCTGTGTAAGGTCGCCATAATTACACTCGCGAAGACGCGCATCCTGAATTATTGGAACAGCTTTGCCTTTGAACATTATTGTTGCCGTTTCGTAGGCTCGGCGCAGATCAGATGTGAACACGGTGTCGATAACGATACTCTCATAACGCTGTCTTTTTTCTCCAGCGGCCTGAATGCGTCCCGCTTCTGATAGCTCGACATCGTTATGCCCCGAAGCAACTCCCGCCTCGTTGTCCGAGGTTAAAGCGTGTCCTTCGAAGAATATCGTCATCATATGACTATGCTCCAAACCACCCAATCTAGGATGTCATCTGCCGGATGTCGAGTATCCTATCACCTCTCCAAGACACACATCCGCAAATGCAATATAATCGGGCCATTCTATAGAGCGAGGGTAGCCTAATCATGAACGTACTGGACGCCATAGCCCAAATCCTCAAGACCGAGGGGACCGAGTACCTGAACACCTTCCCCACCACACACCTCATCGAGTCTGTTGCCGAGCTGGGAATTCGGCCCATCATCTGCCGACAGGAGCGGGTCGGTGTCGGCATTGCCGATGGCTACGCCCGGGTAAAAAACGGCAACCCTCCCAGCGTGTTCGCCATGCAGTACGGCCCCGGAGCCGAGAACGCCTACGCGGGCGTAGCCACCGCCTTCTCCGATGCCGTGCCCATGCTGCTTCTGCCGCTGGGTCATCCTCGAGGTCGAGACGGCGTGTTTCCCATGTTCAGTTCTGTGCGAAGCTACGAGTCGGTCACCAAGTCGGTCGAGCGTATTCAGTCGGCTTCCGATGTCGGCAACGTCATGCGTCGGGCCTTCGCCCGTGTCAAGATGGGTCGTCCGGGGCCTGTCATGGTCGAAATCCCCTCCGACATCGGAAACGAGGACGTTGACGACGCCATCGTGAACGCATACCGGCCAGTGAGGACCACTGTCGCCGGAGCCAACGCCCAGGCAGTCGCCGAGGCCGCCGAGGCGCTGCTGAATGCTGAAAATCCGGTAATCTACGCTGGCCAGGGCGTGCTGTACGCCGAGGCCACCGACGAGCTTGTTCAACTGGCCGAAGCCCTTCAGATTCCGGTCACCACAACGATGGCAGGCAAGAGCGCATTCCCCGAGAAGCACCCGCTCTCCCTCGGCAGCAGTTCCGGCGTGATGAACGGCGCCGCGCTCGATTTCCTCAGCAAGGCCGACGTGGTTTTCGCCATCGGTTCCAGCCTCACCTCCCACGGCATGACCACCAATCTGCCCCAGGACAAGACGTACATTCAGGCCATCAACGACCCCATCGACCTGAGCAAGAACTACGATGTCGATTACCCCCTGTTGGGCGATGCCAAGCTGGTGCTGGCCCAGTTCTCCGAGGCTTGCGCCGACCTGTTGGGCGGGAAATCCAGAGACGCGGAGGGCGCCGTTGCCGCCGGAGTCGCCTCCTCTCGCGAGAAGTGGCTTGAGGGCTGGATGGCGAAGCTGACATCCGACCAGTCGCCCATAACTCCGTACCGTGTCATCTGGGAGTTCATGAACGCAATCGATCCCAACGAGGCCATCGTCACTCACGACTCTGGCAGTCCGCGCGACCAGATCATGCCCATGTATCAGGCGGGAGGCCCCAGGACCTACCTCGGATGGGGCAAGTCCCACGGTCTGGGCACTGGGTTGGGTCTCAACATGGGCGCGAAACTGGCCGATCCCGACAAATTCTGTGTCAACTTCATGGGCGACGCCGCCTTTGGAATGACGGGCCTGGACTTCGAGACCGCCGCCCGAAGCGGCATTCCCACCCTGACGGTGGTGTTCAACAACTCGACGATGGCCATCGAGACGTCGGCCATGGCCCGATCTCACGAGCTATACAGCACGCGAGACCTCCAAGGCAATTACGCCGACCTGGGTAGGGCAATGGGCGGATGGGCCGAGCGGGTAGAAGACCCCGCCGATGTCGCAGCCGCCATCCTTCGAGCCAAAGAGGCCACCGAGAACGGCGAGGCCGCCCTGCTGGAGTTCATCACGAACGAGGAGACCGAGTTCTCCAACAGAGGCGCTTTCAGGTAAGAATAGCTGTCAGGTATCAGGATTTCAGGTATCAGGAACGTCATTCTGAATCCAAAAATGAAGAGTCTGGTCGTGAGTGGCGCAAGCTTTGTGCTGCGAGCGACCAGATGCTTCGCCGCGGCTCAGCATGGCGTATTCCGTTATATAAGGCGCAACTGTCAGCCTCTGTTGGTTACTCGCCACGTCTCGGCGAGCTTTCCATCGACGATGCGTTGAATCGCTACACCCACCCATGTTTCTTCGCCAGCAGAAAATGAGAGTCGAGACACCACCTGGTCCCCTTCCGCAACCTGCTGTTCCACAACGACGTTGATGTCAGGCGGTTTGCTCGCAATTGATTTCTTTACCGCTTCGCGCCCTTGCGCAAGCGGCCCGGCGCCGTGAGCAACATAGTCTTGAGCGACCAGTTCATCGACAAGATCGAGATTGCCCTGAGAATAGATGTCCTCAAAGAATTTCCGAGCTACAGTCTTGTTTTCGTCCAGCATAGGTTAACTCCAGCACACCGCGGGAAGTTTCTGTCCAATTTGTGAACGCCCCGTCACCGGGCACGTTAGCCGCCAGCTAGTCCTCGTCCTGGTATTCCAGGCGGACACCGGCGCCTTTGACGCTGGTGTCGCAGGTGGGGCAATGGTAGATCACGTTCATTCTGGACCCGCATTCCGTATGGACCAGGGCCATATCGTCGGACAGGTGCTTGGCGCCCCACACTGCCAGCGCTCCGGCCACGATGCCAAGCTCGTGACCTTTGGGCGTCAGGTGATACTCCGCCCGTGGAGGATGGTCGCTGTAAAACCTGCGCTCCACCACTTCGTAGTCCTCCAGCGCCTTCAGTCGGTCTGACAGCACGTTGGGGGCGATGCCCTCCACCTGCTCCTTCAACTCTGCGAAACGACGGTGTCCTCGCAGAAGCTCCTGAAGAATCAGAATCGTCCATCGCTGCCCCACAAGCTCCAGGGTTCGGGCGATAGGGCCTGTCTGTGTGTACTGTTTGGGCACGGCTCACGCTCCCCAACTCAGGAGATTTCTGAGGTAGATTGACATATGCAAGTAACTTGTTTAATACTACTCACTTGCAAAGAGTAATTCAATCGGACGGCCCCTGCCAACTGGTCGAGGTTGGTTGGGATTGTAGCAACCTTTCGCGGTTGATGCTCCGGACGCTGCCGATGCCTCGAATCATGAAACCTAATCCGCCATTCTGAGCGGCGGCGAAGAATCTAGTCGTAGATAAGACAATGCCTGTGACACTAACGACCAGATGCTTCACGTCCGTTCAGCATGGCGAGTTGGACGACAATCCTGCATGCAAGATGGCCCCCACGTTCGAATATCCGGTGTATCCAAGCGCTTTACCACCGCGAGCGAAACGCTGCTGGCGCTAGATGATGTGACACTGGATGTCGAATACGGAACATTCATCTGCCTGCTGGGCCCCAGTGGGTGCGGCAAGTCCACGCTGTTGCGCATCATAGGCGGCTTGCTGGAACCGACGACTGGCGAGGTGACTATCGGAAACCAAACGCCCTCCGATGCCCAGGCGGAGAAGGAGTTGGGGTTCGTGTTTCAAGACCCGTCTTTGATGCCGTGGCGGACGGCTGAGGACAACATCCGATTGCCCCTCCAGGTTAATAATCGCGCCAAGAACAGGAATTCAGCCGCCCCAGTCGAGGAGTTGCTGAGTCTGGTGGGACTTGAGCGGTTCGGACCTTACTACCCGTCCCAGCTATCGGGCGGTATGCAACAGAGAGTTGCCCTGGCGCGAGCGCTGGCCTTTGGGCCGTCTCTGCTGCTGATGGACGAGCCTTTCGGCGCGCTGGACGAGATCACTCGCGAAGCCATGAGATACGAGCTTATGCGCATTTGGAACTCGGACAAAAAAACCGTGGTGTTCGTCACTCACAGCATCGCCGAGGCGGTGACTCTGTCGGACCGAGTGGTGGTCATGTCCGGCCAGCCCGGAAAGGTTAAAGGCATCGTGGACATCGCTCTGCCCAGGCCCCGCTCCAACGATATGGAGAGCAATCAGTCATTTGTTGACCACGCGACGACCCTGCGCGGTCTGCTATTGGGGGACGGCGGAGATGGATAAATCTTCAATGCGTGGTACGTCCAAAACCATAGAAACGCCAGCCATCGAAACATCGCCAGATTCAAGACGCAGACTGGCTGTCTCTGCCTTGAGCTACGTCGTCCCGCCCGTCCTGGCGTTGTCTCTGGCGGGAATCATCTGGGAATTCTGGGTCCGAGCCGCCGAGGTGCCCATCTACATCGTCCCTCCACCCTCCGAGGTGTTGAAGCAGTTGTTCTGGGAGTTCGATTTCTTCATGAAAGAAGGGGTCGTGACACTGTTCGAGGCCCTGGTCGGATTCGGACTGGGAGCAGGCGTAGCGCTGACCGGCGCGGTCCTGATGGCTCACTCCCGATTCCTGGAGCGTAGCCTGTTGCCTCTGGCGATACTGGTCAAGGTTACGCCCGTCGTGGCCGTGGCTCCGCTGTTCGTCATATGGTTCGGTTTCGGGCTAGCGCCGAAGATTTTGATCACCGCCCTCATCACCTTCTTCCCGGTGTTGGTAAACGGAGTCACTGGATTTCGGTCGGTGGACCGAGGATCGCTGGACTTCCTCCGCTCGCTGAACGCGTCTCGACGGGAGGTGTTCTTGACTCTGAGGGTGCCAAGCTCGTTGCCTTACCTGTTCTCAGCTTTCCGCGTGTCCATACCCCTCTCGGTGATCGGCGCGGTGGTGGGCGAGTGGTTCAGCGCGGACCGCGGGCTGGGCAGCGTCATCATCGTGGCCCACAGCAACCTGGACATGGTGACCCTGTTTGACGCTATTTTCGTGCTGGCGTTCATGGGCGTCGGCCTGACGGTCCTGGTGTCTGTCATAGAGAGGAAGGCGCTGTTCTGGCACGAGTCCTCAGTCGTTGTGTGAGATAGCTATCAGATTTTGAGAAGGAATGGAGTCATGGATAAACTGAAACGATACATTCTCTGGATGAGTATCGGACTGCTGTTGGCAGTGTTGCCGGTGGCAATTGCGTGTTCTGAAGAGGAGAAAGAGGTCAAGTCGATTGTGTTCATGGCAGGTTTCAAGCCCCAGGCCAACCTGCCATTCGTTGCCGCTTACGTCGCTCAGGACAAGGGTTACTTCACTGAGCAGGGTCTTGAGGTGGACATCAAGCACTCGACTGGCGAGCATCTGAATCTGCTGATGTCCGGCGATGTGGACTTCACGACTGCCGACGCCAATTCAGTGCTGAAGCGTCGCGCCGATCCTGAGCTTCCCATCGTTGCGGTGGCGCTGTTCGGTCAGCAGGGCCAGCAGGCGTTTGTCTCGCTGGGAGAATCGGGCATCCAGACTCCTAAAGACTGGGAGGGCAAGACCTTCGGATACAAGATCAGCGTTCCTCCAGACTACCTGGCGATACTGGAGGCGGCAGGCGTTGATCGCTCGAAAATCCAGGAGGTGCGCGTGGGGTTCGACCCCAGAATCCTGACGGAAAAGCAGGTAGATATTCTGGCTGTGTTCAAGTCCAACGAACCCGACACCCTTCGAGGACTGGGTTTTGATGTCACAGTGTTCGACGCCTCAGATTACGGAGTGCCAACCCTGGGCCTAACATACATCACCAGACAGGACATGGTTGACGATAGCTCAGACACGGTGCAAAGGTTCGTCAAGGCAACGATGAAGGGGCTGGAGTTCGCCTTCGCGAACACTGAGGAGACGCTGGATATCATCATGAAGTTCGCCGAGAACGAGGACCGCGAGCATCAGCGATTCATGCTGGCGACCGAGATTGAAGACGCCGCCTCTTCCATCACCGAGAGCAACGGCCTGGGCTGGATGACCGCCCAGCAATGGCAGCAGTTTCATGACTCACTGATCCAGTATGGCGCGTTGGAAGGCTCGACTGACGTTAACCTTGCATTCACCGACCGATTCCTTGAGGATATCTACGACAACGGAAAGCTGGAGTGGCCGTAGATCGTCCGGCTTCCGGCAAAACTCAACAACAGCGAGGAATGAACATGAGCGACGAAGTCCTGATCGTGGAGCAGGAAGGGCACATTGCCACCTTCACCATCAACCGCCCCGAGAAACGCAACGCCCTGAACCCGGAGATTCACGCAGGAATGGTCGAGCATATCGACCGGATGTCCGAGGAGGGCGAGGTGAGGTGTCTGGTCATCAAGGGACAGGGCGATCTGGCTTTCTCCGCCGGCGACGATCTTAAACGCGCTCCCGGCGATCCCGGCCCTCAGCCGACTCCGGGAAAGCCTGCCGAGCTTCAGTGGCCCCATCGCAAGACCGTCCAGGCAATCTTCGACGCTCCATTCCCCGTGGTTGCCATGATCGACGGATACTGCGTTGGCGGAGGCCTCGCGCTGGCATCGGAGTGCGACATCCGCATCTCCACAGACCGCGCCCAACTGGGCATTCCACCCTCTCGTCTGGGCATCATCTACGACTACGAGCGCATCCAGGTGTTCATCGACCTGGTGGGGCCTGCCTTCACCAAGGAACTATTCTGCTCCGGCCTGCGGGTCGATCCCCAGCGAGCGCTGGACATGGGCCTTGTGAACAAAGTCGTAACGCCTGATCAGCTAGAGTCCGAGGTCTATGGTCTGGCAAAGGAGTTCGCGCGCAACGCTCCGCTGTCTCTCAAAGGCCACAAGCGGATCATCAACACCCTCATAGCTCGCCAGCACGAAGGCTCGAAGCTGAGCGCTCAGGACATCTCAGATCTGCATGCCGATCAGCAAGCCGCACGCGACAGCCACGATGCCAACGAGGGCCGAGTCGCCTTCGCCGAAAAGCGCGACCCGGTGTTCATCGGTCGGTAGGCTCGGAAGGAATACTGGCGACTATTTCCGCCGACCAGCCGTATTCAGCTTATCCAAATCTTGGGCCAGAAACTGGATTTCTCGCTGGAGGTACAGAAATTTCCAGAGATGGGGACCGATCATAGTGGAGTCGCTTTCTGAACTTCTGATGACCGGGCAAACCCCCACTAGAATCGAGGATGATTCGATCTGCACGACAGTTGTGTAGAAAGGCGCGCAAGAGGCGGTAACCGGTTGTTCCGCCTCGCCGGATCCGAAATGGAAACTGTTCCATCGTTTCTCCAGCTTCTCGGCGTCCGTGTCAGCCGCATTGGGGTCTGGGTAGTATAACGCCATCACAATCTCCTCTGACCCCTCGCGCACGCGGTATCCTAGCATCGCCACGGTGTATGGGGACAGCGGCTCCCACCGGTCGGGACCATACAGGAACCGCTCCAGCAGCGCCGCCGAGGGCTGAGTGCGCGCGTTCCAGTCTTCCACGATTCGCTCCGGGGTCGTGAAAACCGCTCCCAGCAGGTCGGCTCCTATCGTTTCGGCCAGGAGTCTATGTGGAGCGCTGCCCAGAAGGTTGGCGGTGTTCTCCTGTTGAAGAACGATGAGCTTTTCGATGATGTCAGCAGAGGGTGAGGCGACAAACCAGTCGTCCATCAGGGCGATGCGATTTAGCGTAACACCCATGTTCCTCAATGGGTGGCTCATGTCGGACTTTGGGTCTTCATTGAGCCAATGGTAGACCGTTTCATTGTAATCAGCAGATTTGTAGTCGAGGCCCAAAAGGTTACCGACAATCTGTTCTTTGTCGAAGTCACCCTGCATGAGCAAGAATCCCGGAGAGGTTAAGGGTGACTCCAACGACCAGACACCCAGGTCCATTCCCAGCAGATTCAGACCGACCAGCTCGATCAACCTGACGAAGTAGTCTCGCAACGGACCGGGCAGAGGCGTCCCTTCGTAAAGGCCGGATAATATCCCGCGCGTCAAATCCTCAGCGCGGAACTCGCCCAGGTCGGCAGCCGCCCGCTCTCCATCATAGTCGGCAAAATAGACAGGTTCATAGGCGAACTGTTGAGGTGTCATGGCGAAGGCCTGCTCCAAGCCGGATGGCTGCCAACCCGGCAATGGTGTAGGCCGTGGAGCAAAGGTGGGCCTCGGGATGGCAGTCGCGGTGGGTTCGGGCGCTGCGCTGGGAACAGTGCGCGTCGATGCCTGGCCCTGTGGGATATCTATATCGAAGCTCCATGGTCCGCGAAACAACTTGCCTGGCCGGGATACCCGCAGTGTCCACACAGAAGCCTTTGGATCAAGGACGCCCTTGAATTCGATCGCCTCACTCTTGTAACCGTACCCATTCTCGGAATCCCACCGGATTGAGAGCGGATTGGCCACTAACTTGTTGCCAAGGTCGTCTTCCATTGCAAGTTTGGCGAAAGGGCCGGACAGAGGGCGCCATCTTGTCTCCTCGTTGGCTGGCTCATACACCAATGTGAATTGGGCAATTCTGGCGCTAAGACTCACAAACCTGTAAGCCAGCCCCTCGAATTCCGCCACAATGTCCAGGTCCACCTCGCCGCCTACCACGGATTTCAACCCGGAAAGTTGGCCCTCGATAGGAATTTCCAGCACAAGCTCTCCAGAGTCCGAACCCCAGAAAGGCCCGTGCTGGAAGGACAGGGTTTCAACATCGAGCGGGACGGCATCAAACTCAAGCTCCTTAATATCCGAACGAACGCAGCCTGACCCGCCGCCGCCGCCCGTGACTTTCAGCGCCTGACCATCGCCCAACACAAGCCTGGTACCGTTCGTAGGCATGGACTCCTGGGGCGGGTCGCAGTCGAACCAATAATTGACGAGAGTCTCCTGGCCGGATAGCTTCACATCTTTTACGCCAACGGTTATCCCCTCATGCTCGATCTCCTGATTGACTGGTATCACTATAGTCCCATTTCTGACGGGATCGGGCGTCGAGGGCGCGGGTGACGCCGCTGGATTGCACGCTGCAAGTATCAACAGTATCGTGAGACAGGCAACATATTTCGCCAATATCACATAAGATTCCTTTCATAATATCCCCGTCCATGCGCCTGATGGAACAATATGGTAGCACATCAATCACAAACAGGCTTTGCAGCAACACGTGACGTCCACAATACCAATAACACTGCATTATTCCCGATGCTCCAAAAATGTTCCGCTCTTGGCGCAACATGGTAGGATTTGCAGACTATGCGGATAGACTCGTGTGTGAGAGTGATATGCTACCCATCCATCGACCGAGACGTCGCCTTCGCTGAAAAGCGCGACCCGGTGTTCATTGGTCAATAGTTTGAGGGGGGACTTATGGCAAAGGTAACAGGCATAGGAGGAGTGTTCTTCAGGTCGAGAAACCCGAGGGCGTTGTCTGAATGGTACAGCGAACAACTGGGAATCAATCCTTCAGAAGAAGGCGGCCCGGTCCTGATGTGGTCACGAGATGACGAAGACCCGGACCGCCGAACGCTCACCGTCTGGTCGCCCTTTGCCGCCGACACAGACTACTTCGGGCCGACTTCCAACCAGTTCATGGTCAACTACCGCGTTGACGACCTGGACGAAATGCTCAAGCAGTTAGAGTCCGCAGGCGTCGAAATCGACCCCAAGCGCGAAGACAACGAGTTCGGACGCTTCGCCTGGATCATCGACCCCGAAGGCAACCGGATCGAGCTATGGGAGCCTCCAGAAGGACCGTAGCTTTCAGACTCCACTCCCAATGAATCCGCGTTATACCGTTGCCATGCTGAGCGGAGCCGAAGCATCTGGTCGCTCGGTATCCAACCGTCGTCTGCTGACACCCGGATTCTTCATCTGCGGATTCAGAATGGAGTGCCGTGACATCGGATACCTCAGTCGTCAGATGCCGCAACCACAGGCTCGATTGACTCCGCCTCCACCCGCAGGTCGGGCAGCCAGTTGAGGAACGGAGGCAGGTACCAGTTCCAGTCGCCCAGCAGTCTCATGGCGGCGGGGACCAGCACGATTCGCACTATCGTGGCGTCGATGAGTATCGCAACTCCCAGGCCGAAGCCCATCTGCTGAAGCCCTACGAGATCCACCGCGGCGAAAGCCCAGAAGACCGCAACCATGATGAGCGCGGCGCCGGTGATAAGCCTTCCCGTGGTGCGGATTCCGAAGGCGACTGATTCCGCGTTGTCTTTGGTCTGGTCGTATCGCTCTCGGATTCGACTCATCAGGAACACGTGGTAGTCCATCGACAGGCCGAAAAGTATGGAGAACAAGAACAGCGGAATCCACGCCTCGATGATGTCGAACTGGGTCAGAACGCCCAGCTTTTCGCCCCAACCCTCCTGGAAGGCCAGGACCAACACTCCGTAGGTCGCTCCCACTGACAGCAGGTTCAGGATGATCGCCTTGATGGGCACTACTAGAGATCGGAATACCAGCATCAGCAGGATAAAGCTCATGCCCAGAACGAAGGGGAACACGACCCAGGACGAGGATTCGGATTGGGCGAAGAAGTCGGCATTGTAGGCCGTCTCCCCGGTTACGTACACGTCTACGACGCCGCTGGTGAACACGCGAGGGATGTAATCATTGCGCAGTCGATCTATCGCGCTGACTGCCATCTCTTCAGCCGAGTCGCCAACAACCGGGACACTCAGCAGGCCGATGGTCATGGCCTCATTGGTCTCCAGAGGCTGTTCTGGTCCGAATGCGGTGAAGGTGTCCGACTCCATGAACGCAATCAGCACTCTTAATTCTTCCTTGAATTGCTCGGAGCTCAAGTCGCCCTCAAACACTATCTGGGCGGGAGTAACGTTCCCTGCCGAGAACTCCTGGTCAAGAACGATGAGTCCTTCCTTGGCCGGAATCCCGTCGGGCATTGAGTTGACGCCCGCAAAACCGATGTTGAGATTGAACACTGGAAGCGCCGCCGCCACCAGGACCCCTCCCGCCACAAGCAGGCTGATTATGGGCTGTCGCATGACTCCATGAGAAACTCTGTCCCAGAATCCGCCGGCGCTCTGAATGTCGGAACTGCCTCTGCCGACCCACGGAATTTTCACCCGGTCGATTCCGTCTCCAAGAATGCTGAGGATGGCAGGCAGAAGGGTCAACGCGCTCAACACAGAGGCAATCACCACCAGAATCGCGCCCGCTCCCAGCCCGATGAAGATGTTGAACGGCACCAGCAACATGCCAACCAGGGCGATGACCACGGTGACTCCACTGAACAGCACGGCGCGGCTGGCCGTTCCGCCGGCCCGGGCGATAGCGTCGATCTTTTCCAGTCCGCGCGCTCTCTCCTCTCGATAGCGAGCGACGATGAACAATGAGTAGTCGATGCCGACGGCAAGGCCGATCATGAAGATCATGTTGGTTACGAAGAAGGACAGGGCGAAGACCTGCCCGACCAACGCTGCCGCTCCCATCGCGACGAATATGGATGCGAAAGCCAGAATGATGGGAATCACAGCGGCAACCAACGTGCCAAACACCAGAGCCAGGATAATCAGCGCCACCGGGACTCCAAATGTCTCGCCCTTCTCAATGCCCTCCTGTCCCACCTCCTGGAAGTCCTTGCCCACTGTTGCCTGACCTGTGATCAGGACCTCCATGCCGGCCGGCGCCTCGACGCCC
>JASLRP010000410.1 GCA_030743915.1 SAR202 cluster bacterium
CGAGACAATGCACATGATCAGGAAAGGGCAGGTGGGAGCCAAAGAGATACAATCGCAGGTGGCGCTTATCGACGGTCTGTTCGGTCTCGCAGCCTAAAGCCGACCAACTCCTGAGCTATTTTGTCTCTCGTTTTATGATGACTACATTTTGCAACAGAACCCTGTGGACTCCACCGCTGCGCCCTGAGTCTGGCCCGTCGCCGTTGTGCTGGCCGACACCTTCAGGACTGACGTGTTGGAGACCATCGCGGTGGAGTCAACCTGGAGGTCTTCAGCCGCGAATATGGCGGTCGTGGTCGTGGTGCTGACGGTCAGCGTCGCGACTGCCGCAGCGGACCCTATGGTGATGACTGCCAATATCAGCAGAATTGGTATTGGAACTTTTCTCAGAAACTCGATCATGCGATGCTCCTCCTCAATCACGGATTGCGCGCTCACTCAGGCGCGAACGCCTACTAACCAACACTTACGATCAGGCTTGCTCAGATGACCACACATCAATCTGGCGCCTGGAATTTCCGAATCCGCATCCGGCAATGCCCGATTCCCTTCATCAAGGGCATTACCACAAACCAACAATTATCTAATAATTGCCACATATTTCGACGCGAATTTTCAGGAGGGTTGCGCACTCGCTGGCAAAAAAGGGTCACTATTTTCGACGCGAGTGAGTACGGCTGGCCTGATTCCAGTTCTCTGAAAATCAGACGCAATACCCCCCGAAACATAGTGTACGTATTTCCACATACGGCGAATATCGGACTAACACCATACGGCATGTAGTCCATCACCTTATGGTTTTGTAGGACATGATCCTATATCGATCATACATCTCGAACGAAACAGCGATAAACCCCAACCTATCCAAAAAACTTATGATTCCTATACCTAAAACCCTCTTAAAAGCGGTTAGCTTATTGGTAGGCTTTTTTCTAGAAATACCACTATGGAGGTTGATCGGATATGCAGACTTTAGTGGCAAACCTCACGTCCACCGCGATGGGGCGTGCGCTGATTTTCGGAGTGATCGCGGCGTTGCTGACGTCGGGGGGAATCACCATCGCGACCACCGTTACATCTGGAGATCTCGGCGCGTCCAGCGTCAAGCTGACGGGCCAGACATTCTCCGATGACGCAGATGTTACGGTGACGGCAGTCGGAGTCATCGTTAACGGCAGCACCGGCTCTGCGGCAGGCGACAGCGCTCCTGGCGTTGAAGTAACCAGTTCCCTTCCAGCCGTGAATAACGCGCTGACCAAGGGGAATTACGCGTACAAGGTCGAGGTTAAGGAAGCATCCGCCACGTCGTTCCAGTCAGGCGAAAACCTGAAGATCGAAGTGTACGGAGACGACGGCTCGACAACCTCTTTGCTGGCGACTCACTACACCCAACAGGGCACCGTAGATGACGCCAACGTCGAGGGCGTCACGGTTACCACAGACCTTGGTTCATCTTCCACGATTCACAGTTCCTTTGACGTAATCGTGAGCAGACAGTAACCAGCCAGGCCAGATCACTTCGAGCCACAGTGATTGATGAGCAGGCGCAGCAAACGACTTGTAGCGCCTGCTCATCTTGCGAAACCAAAAACCCATGATTGCTGAGCCACACGATTCATTCGAGCATAAGATCGGAAAATGTACCAAACTGCGTGGCTAGCACATATAGATCAGCGGGTGTTGAAGGCTCTGTTCCTGGGCGCTGTGGCAGCGTTTGTGAGCAGTGGCATCGTATTCGCCGCCACGGTCACATCCACAGACCTGGGAAGCGGACTCATAAAACTCGGCAAGCAAACTTACACAGACGATAGCTATGTCGTAATCGATGTCGCCAACACCTCAATCAAGAAAAACTCCAAGAATGCTTCGGGAATTGGAACCAGTTCTCCGGGACTTGAGGCCGATGACACACTTCCCAGCGTTCAGACAGCTCTCGTAAAGAAAAATTACCGCTATGAACTCAAAGTCAGGGAAGCGGCAGTTGATAGCTGGGACGCTGGAGACCGGTTCAGGGTGGACGTGTACAGCGATGACGGTTCCAGCGTGACGCTGCGGGGGACCCTTTATTTGAAGCAGGATGTTGTTGACGATGCTCTGGTGGAGGGCGTGAAGGTCAAAGTTGAAACCGGCTACGCCAGCCAGATAGATGATGTGTGGAGTGTGGTGGTCACCAGAGAATGACTCTTTCTGAACTGAAATGAAATCGCCATCCGGTGCCGGACCATCGAAATTCCGGCTGAAACATTTTAGGCTGAACATCGGAGTATTCGGGATTGTCGCAATCGCGGCTTATCTTGGTTTGATGACTTTCTTGAACACCTCGAATCCCTTTGTCGTGACTCGTGGCACCAGCATGGAGCCTGTCTATCACGAGGGAGACCTTCTGATTAACAGGAAGGTCCCGGCCACGGAACTCAGCCCTGGCGATATCATAGTGTTTGATGTCCCTGAGGACGCTCAGAAAGAACTGCGCATGCCTCCGCGAGCGGCCCACCGAATAGTGAGCGTCAGCGCTGAAGACGGCGAATTGGCATACGTGACCAAAGGCGACAACTCGGACGTTGACCCCTTTAAAGTCAAGTCCGGCGCCGTGACCGGCCTGGTGGTGAAGAACCTGGGGCCGCTGGGGCGCCCGATATTGATGGTCTCCAATCCCAGAGTCCTGCTCTTTCTGGGTCTTCCGATAGTGGTGTTCGTGGTGGTGGTAATGGCCAGCCTGAAATCCTCTTCGGGCCAATCAGAGGCACAGAAGGTGAAACCGGGCGCGGTCCCCACCGAGCCATCGTCCAACTACTTTCAAGCAGAGACCGAGAAGCTGGCAACTGCCATCGCAGAATACGGCGCCCACCTGGAGTCGCATACCGCAATCGTGAAGGGTATGTCCTCGGCGTCGGAACGCCTGGAGGGGTCTGTGCAGGTGCAGAATGACACCAATGCGGAATTGAACGAGGCTGTTCACAGACAAAATCAGATTCTTGCCGGTCTTCTGATTGCCGTCGAGAATCTGCACGAGCAGAGCGCTGACGTTCAGAAGTCGAAGACAAAAAAAGACCGCGCCAAGCCCAAGAAAAATAAACCGTCAATCGTTGACACTGAACCCGTGCCCTTCGTTTGAGAGCGCCGATGAATCTGGCAGCACAACGATAAATCGACCAGGGGAAAATAGAGGAGCCACTCTCTGAGCACAGAGAGGCATAATTGAAGCGCATACTATTCATATCAACGGCATTGTGGGCCATTGCGATAATGGGCTGGGTTGGAGACGCGGGCAGGGCCGAGAGCGCGGACGACTCACTCAAAGGCAGACTCGCCCTGACCGTTGCGCCTCCAGTTCTTCCAACCGATGGCGCTTCACATCCCATTATCCATGTTCAGCTTCAAACGTTGGACGGCTCTCCCATGCAGGCCGTTAGCGACGTAAAAGTCTCGTTGATTTCCTCCGATTCCCGTATCGGGAAGGTCCCCCAGAGCGTCGAAATCCAGACGGGTCACAGCTTCGCGGTCGCGTCCATGTCCACGACTGCGATGCCTGGGACGGTTATCCTGACCGCTGTCAGCGCCGATTGGGAGATGGCGACTGCGGAGGTTACCACGCTGAACAGTCTTCGTGCTGCGCGTCCGTACCGTGTCACACTGCATGCCTCGCCGCCGAAGATGATCGTTGGGGCCACCCCTCCAGGGTTGCTTTCTGTCGTACTTCAGGGCGCCAACGGAATTCCGGTTGTGACAGACCGTGATCTGGTGGTGGAACTGGAAGTGTCGGCGCCAAACGTGGTGGGGATTGCAGCGACCACCACCATCCCTGCCAACTCATACTTCGCCACGATGTCGATGGCCCCTGTGGCCACAGGCACAGCGGTCCTGACCGCGGTGAGCGCCGGGTTCGTGTCCGAGTTCATGGCTGTGCATGTGGTGGAACCCGGCGACGTTGCGTCATCCCTGGCCGTGTACGTTTCGCCCCCGATACTGAGGTCGGGAATCGAAGAAAATTCCTCGCTCATTGTTCAGGCTATGGACGAACGAGAAATCCCGGTCGACTTCCCTTGCCAGGAGGTCAAACTGTCCTCATCGTACCCGTCATCGGCCAACGCGTCTTCTTCCCTATCAATGCCTTGCGATACTATGCAGCAGTTTGCGGCCACCGATCTTGAGGTCGGAACCGCCCCCGGAACGCCCACGATCGTCGTTGCTGGGACTGGCTTGACGCCGGCTTCAACAGGCGTTACCGTCCACGGTCAGACTCCGGCCAAGCTCAGACTATATACTGCTCCTTCAAAACCATTGGCCGTCGATATGGTCCCTGGTTACCTGGTGGTCCAGTTGGTTGACCACAACGATGTTCCAGTCACGATGCATCGAGGCGTCGATGTATCGTTTCAAGGGGTGGATGTGGCGCGATCGAATGAGGCATATATCCCGCCGGGCAGCAGCTTCACAAGAGTTGAGTTGATAAAGCCTGAGACCTCTGTTCCGAAGGCGATGTTATGGAGCATCGGCGACGATCTTGCGACCGCGCAGGCCAGCATTGAGATTCACTCTGTGAGCATGAACGTTCTATTTGACAAGGATGAAGGGCCGGCCTTCGTGGATCAGCCAAGAATCGTTGTGGTGTCGGTCAAGTCCGCGGGGGTTCCCGTTGGCCAGGCCCAACTCAACTGGAGCGCCGACGTCGGCCTGATAACTGAGGCCGATCCATACACAAATGATCGAGGCGAGGCTCGCGCCACCTACATCGGTCAGGACGTGGGCGATGTTAAGCTTAGCGTTGAGGCGATCAAGGAAGGATTCTCTGTCGTCACGACCGAAGCTGAAATCTCAGTTGTGCAGGCGCCGCCTTCCACGTCTGATCAACCTGCGCTTTTCGGCGTGCCTGTGAGCGCTCTCTTCGTCCTGGCGCTGATCGGCATCGTTGGATATGCGGCAATGAGCTTCCGGGGAACACTGGGGACTCAGTTTGGAAAACTGCTGAAGCGAAACAATGGCGAAGATGCAGACACCGGAGTAGATTCGTCTAAGGAATTACTGTCCGGTAACGGCGCCACTGATAGTGTAGAGCCCGACGGGATCGTCAGTTTCCCGCTCCACGTCGATCAATAGTTCGGCTTTGCGAATCGAGCGGGCGAACTTCAGGTTGTTGTTGGCGCCGTCATAGTAGCTGACCGCAATCGCGCTGGCGCTTGGCGCGGTGATTGACGTGTATTCCCCTACGCCCCCTGTGGAATCCAGCGTGACCAGATTCCATGTGCCGCCGCCGTCCGTTGAGCGGGCCACTTTCAGGCTGGAGTCTGTGACGCTCTGGTAGCTTATGAACACATTGCTTGTGTCGGAAGCCGCGATGGACGCGTAACGCCCCACTTCGCCAGTCGAATCGATCACCGAGACGCTCCACGCGCTTCCGCCGTCCACGCTTTTGGCCGCCTTGAGATCATCGTTGGTCGCGTCGTAATAGCTGACGAACAACGTCTGGGCATCGACCGCGACGATTGACGCTTCCCTGCCGACGTCGCCTGATGAGTCAATCACGGCAGTCGCCCATGAGCCGCCGCCGTCGATGGAGCGGGCAATCTTCAATGCCTGGTTGGTCGCGTCATAGTAGCCGACTATCACGGTGTCGGCGTCTGGAAGGGCGATGGCGGTGTGCATGCCAACGTCGCCTATGGAGTCCACAGCGTTTGCTGTCCAGGAAGTTCCGCTGTTGGTGGACTTTGCCACCACCAGGTCGCCGTTGGTGGCGTCGTAGTAGCTGACGAACACGTTAGCGTTCAGCGCCGCGATGGAGGTGTAACGTCCCACGTCTCCCGACGAGTCCACGTTGGCTGACGACCAGTTGGACCCTCCGTCGTTGGTGGTGGCGACCTTCAGGGCCGTGTTGGAGACATCGTAATAGCTGATGTGAGCAGTGTTGGAGTCTACGGCGGCGATGTCGGTGTATCGTCCCACGTCGCCTGAAGTCACGATTGAGGCAACGGTTGTCCAGTCGCTGGCAGATTCTCCACCATTGACGGTTCTAGCGAACTTCAGGTTTCCGTCGGTGGCGTCGTAGTAGGAGATCATCGTGATGTCTGTATCGACAGCCGCGATGGAAGTGTGCTGACCGACGGAGTTGGAATCAGAATCTGTGGTGACTGTCTGCCATTCTTCGCCGGCGACGATGGATGACCTGGCAGGCATGGTGAGAATCCATGACGAGACGCCAAGATCGTCGATCGTCAGGATGTTGTTGTCCACTTCCTCCACGCTCATGTTGACGCCAGTTGGAGCCGTGAGAGATAGCGTGGAAGTGGCTTCGTTGCCCGCTGTGTTCAAGAGCCTGACCAGGATTGACTGCGACTCTCCCAGGTTGGAGTCAACGTCCACATCAAACTGGGTCTTATCCTCTGAGACTGTGGCTGTTGACTCGTCCACATCCACTATCGAAGGAACGCCGCTCAGCACGATAGACTGTCCGCCAGAGAGCAGAACGACGGCGCCGACCAGAAGCAACGAGATGGCGGCTCCTTGAGTCAACCTGCCCCAAAACCTTCGTTTCATCGCTGGGGTTTGCATATTCTTCAACTATTCGCTTTTCGGTGGCTCACTGGGCCAAAGGTCTGTTTGTGATGTATCAGCATCGACCCTGGGCCCATTCGAGTTACCATTATGCCCATCAGTCACTGTGCTATGGCAAGTAAGTCAGTTATAGGAGTTTGTCCTACACGAGTGTGTTCACAGTCTTTTATATCAAAAATGTGGCAAGGACGATACCCGTTATTGGGTTCCCGGAATCGTATTTTGAAGCCAATCGAATCGCAGTGGACGCACATGAAAACTCGGCCCGCATGTGCGCTAAAGGTGTGCTAGCCTGGATTGTAGAGCCGTATCGAGTAGATTTCGAGTGTTTCCTTTACCCAGACTTTCAAAGGACAATGGTGATCGAGATGAGGGACGTCCCGTTTTTCGGCGTGATTGCCGATCCGCGAAGCTACATCAACATATTTTATCTGTTGCTGGCGTTTCCCCTCGGCATTGCCTACTTCGTCTTTCTGGTGACAGGCATCTCCGTGGGCGTGGGCCTGGCGATCATATGGGTTGGCCTGCCCATACTCGTCCTGGTTCTTGGAGTTTCCTGGCTGCTGTGCAATCTGGAACGCACGCTGGCAGTTTACCTGCTCAAAGAGGAAATTGACCCAATCTCACACGAGGACATATTCGGGCCGGCGAAAGTCGGTGAGACAAACCTGAGCACGGTGGAGCGTGTCCTCGTCGGCGCATGGCGTGTATTCAAAGCGCGAGTGACCGACAGAGTAACCTGGACAGGCATTTTCTATCTGTTCCTGAAATTCCCCCTGGGCGTCGCTTCGTTCGCAATTGTGGTGACGCTGGTATCGGTCAGCGCCTGGTTCGTGGGAGCTTCTTTTTACTACTGGATTGACCCCGGTATAGACGTCGGCATAATGTTCATCGACACTCCGGGAGAGGCCTTCTTGCTGACGGCGATCGGTATCGTTGTGGTGTTTGTCAGTCTTCACGTGATCAACGCGACCGCGCTTGTCTCTGGATGGTTGGCCCGCATCATGCTGGGAAGGCTGAACTGACTAGGTCCTGCAAGCAGGCGAAACCACGATAGTATGCCTGTCATGCGCAGGCAGAATCTTAACTTGAGGCTACTGATTTCAGCCTGTCGAGGTGGTCTTTGCGGAACTTGGCCAGCTTTGGCGAGATTATGAACTGACAGTAAGGCTGGAACTGGTTCCTCTGATAGAAGTTCTGATGCTCGGGCTCGGCCACGTAGAATTCGGTGAACGAATTCATCTCGGTCACGATGGGGTTGCTCCAAAGTCCGGCCTCGTCCAACTCCGCGATTGCCTTCTCGGCGATGTCTTTTTGCTCTGCGTCATGATAGAAGATGGCTGACCTGTACGACTCGCCAATATCATTGCCCTGACGGTTCAGCGTTGTCGGGTCATGGATCGCGAAGAAGACCTCCACGATGTCTTTGTATGAGATGATCTCGGGATCAAAGGTCAACTGGACAGCCTCGGCGTGTCCGGTGGTCTCGGAGCAGACCTGCCGATAGGTGGGATTAGCCAGATGGCCGCCAGTGTAGCCTGAAACGGACTTTTCGATCCCCTGAACCTGCTCGTACACCGCCTCCAGACACCAGAAGCACCCGCCCGCTAGCGTCGCCACGCCACTAATTTGATCAGTCATGTGATTGTCCTCCCGTCAAGATTGGCCCGCGCCAGCGCAGGCCCAAGAACATTATCTCATCTTATCAGAGCGAGGTCATTCGACTCGGTATCTGTTCAATAAATCCATGTTCAGTTCGAATCCTATCCCCGGTCTGTCGGGGACGGTCACGTAACCGTCGCTGTCAGGGGCCATGTGCGGCATGAACATCTCGGCCCTCAGCGGATCGACCGCGACGGGATAGTATTCCAGGAATTCGCCGTGGGGAATCGCGGCGGCGAGGGGCAGTTGAAGCTCCTGACACCCGTGAGGCGCGATGGACACTCCACGCTGGGCCGCCAGGTCCGTCACATCCTTTGCGACATCGTACCCGGGGACAATGGTGACGTCCACGTTCAGAATGTCGGCCCCTTTGTGGTCGAGAAGCGTCTCGAAATGGGCCAGATGGTATCCGTTCTCTCCAGTGGCGATCTTGACGTCCGAGGCGCTTGCCAGAGTCCCGTGCTCTCGGTATCGGTGAATCGGCATTGGCTCCTCAAACCAGTAAACCCCAAACTCCTTCAACTGGTCTGCAAACTCCAGCGAGGTTGCAAGATCGAGAGCGCAGTTAGCATCGACCATGAGAGTCACATCGTCGCCCACGGCGGCCCTGGCGGCTTCCACTCTGCGCATATCCCCGGCGACTCCCATGTTGGGGTCGCCGATCTTAATCTTGACCGCCCCCGCGTGCATCTCCTGGACGTTGAAACGCACCTCGTCCTGTAGCTCTTCGAGCCCCTTGCCCTCGGCATAGTAGCCGCCTGCTATGTACGTCCTGATGCGACTCTGAGCGCCGCCCAGCATTTCATGAACGGACTTGCCCAGGGCTTTGCCTTTGATGTCCCAGCAGGCGATATTGATTGCCGCCAGAACCTGAGTGTTGATGCCTCCGGGGCCGAGAATCTTTATCTGCTTCTCGCCCAGGTCTGTCGCGATGCCTCGGGTATCGAAGGGGTCTCTGCCAATCAGCAGCGTTCGGAAATAATCGACGTATCCAGGGAACATGCCCAGGGGCCTCTCTGCGGCAGTGCCCCCGTTCCAGCCGTAGCCGGTGATGCCCTCGTCAGTCTCCACAGTCACCTTGTGGAGCCTTCCGGGGCCGTAGAAGTGGCCGCCGTTCCAGATGCCGGGCCGTTCCCACTCGAATATCTCGCTGGTTATGTTGGTGATTTTCATTTTCTTTGCTCACTTCCTTCGTCACTTCGAGGCCGCGACACCCAATACCATTCTGAGACCGCAGTCGAAGAATCTCGCCCTGCGCTGCGACGTTGGAATTACGGCGACCAGATACTCCGCTCCGCTCAGTATGGCAAAGGGGGTGTTCACTATGACGCTCGAAGGTTTTGTCGCCCCCAGTCTATTCTAGTCCGCATTCGAGACCTGAGCGACCTGCCTTCTCGCTTTGATGATCGACTCGCTGCTGAATATGAGAGCGCCTGCGCTCACCAGAATAAGCCCTGCGATCAGCCCTCGGCCAGGGTCTTCGCCGAGAATCAGCCATGCCAGGACCAGTCCCGCGACCGGCTGTATGAAAAAGAAGAAACCGATTGTGGACGGCAGGTACTTCCTTATGAGCCACGCGTTCCCCAGGTAGCCAAAGCCTGCGATCACGAAGCCCTGATAGGCAAGAGCCAGCAGAAATTCAGGTTCGGTCGAATAGGCAGGCTCTTCGAGTATATAGCTCCCGACGAAAAAGAGGGGTATGGCCACCAGCGCCTGCCCGTAGATGAGCTTGGATTCCGAGATGGTTTGAGAGAAGTTCGAGGTCAGCACCATCCTGAGTCCCAGCAGAATCGCTGCTGCCAGACTCAACAGATCTCCTCTGATGGAGGCTCCTTCCGTGACAAGGGCAGTGTCGCCAAACACCACCACCAGAATGCCTCCGTATGAAAAGACGATCGCCAGCAGCTTCCATCGGGTGAGGCGGTCGGAGGGAATCAGCAGGTGGGCGATAATCGCTGCCCATATGGGATAGGTGGTGTTCACGGCCAGAGCGTGACCAGCGGTTGTGAGGTCTTGCCCGACGTTCATGAAGACCATCTGGATTGAGAAGAGCAGCCCAATAATCGCCAGTGGCCTGACCTCATGCCTGGCGATCTTCAGAGGGTCTCCCTTGAAGACCATATACCCGGCGATGACGACTCCGCCAAGCACGAACCGTATCCAGCCCACTTGAAGAGGCGTTCCATATTTGAGCGACGCTTTGATGCTTACATTGGTGCCGC
>JASLRP010000411.1 GCA_030743915.1 SAR202 cluster bacterium
TGCCGTCCGAGGCCTGCCAGGTGCGCTCGCTTACGTCATTGCCGATGGTGTAACCCAGCACGCACGAAAACGCATCTTCCTCCGAAAGATTCTTCGCTTCTTTGCCGATGACAACCACCAACTCGCCCTCGTACTGAAATCTTTCGGTGGAGTCTTTCGGCTTGACGATTGGTTCATCGTGGGCAACGAGAGCGCTATTGGCCCGGTAGCCGATGTGAGGCTCTGTCGGCAGCATGTCGGGCGTTATGCCCAGAATCGGATCAGCCACCTTCACGTGTTCCGCGTAGTTGAGGCCCGCTGCGTAAAAGTTATTTGGCTCGAACGGAATAAGCAGCTTCACGGAGTCCAGATTTGCTCGAAATCCAGTCCTTTGGTAGGAGCCGAACGGACTCCCTGAAACTCTCTCTATCTCGCTGCCTTCCAGAATGCCATAAGACACTTCGCCGCCTGCCTGATACCTTACCCAACGCATTGTCATGTCCTCCTTGAACAATCGTTCATAAAGAGATTGCCAGATTAAATTGCCCGTGTCCCCAAGACACAATTAGCCAAAGGTGATGGCGAATCTCAACGTCCTGCTAGTATGACGCCCTTCTACGCTTTTAGCTTTCTGTACACCTCGGGGAGGTTATCCTTCAGACCTTCGATACCTCGGAAGTCACCGAATTGAGAGTTCAGCGCGTCGCTTACGGTGGCGCTTGCGGCCCCCTCATCTTGCCCGTCCTGGATAGCAGTCTTGAGATTGGCAACCAGGCTGTGTATGAAGTCTCGCGCTTGCAGGAGGGCGTCATGATCTCCGATCGGTCCGTGGCCAGCCACAAATCGTTCTATGGGCAACTCAACCAGCCGGTCGTCGGTTCCCGGCCACTCCGCAGGATAGCTGTCACCGAGGAATGGGACACCACGATCCATAGCCACATCCCCGGTGAACGCGATTTTCTCTTCCGGCAAAAAGATGAATATGTCTCCGCTGGTGTGAGCTTTTCCAAAGTACTTGAGATCGATGGCTCGGCCCCCAAAACGCAATTGCATACTGGTCTCAAATGTGAGATTCGGAGGCGTGATATTCACAATATGAGCCTCTTCAGACCAGGGATCGTTTGCGGCGATCACCTTTTCTCTCCATTGCCGATTCCATTCCACGTCCACCATTTCGTCATAACAGTTTTCATGTCCGATGATCGTCGCCTCAGGAAATTCCTCATTTCCCCATGAGTGATCCCAATGCGCATGTGTGTCGATGACGTATTGGATCGGTTTGCTTGTGATGTGGCGAACGTCTTGTATGAGATCGCGAGCGAAGGACGGGACTCGAAGCGAGTCGATTACCAGCACTCCGTTGTCACCGATAATAATCCCCGCATTGGTGAGTCCTTCATGCAGCCGGGCATATACACCAGTCTCAAGTTCAACTATTTCAGTCCCTGGAGTCATCGTCATTCATATCCTCCGATACTTCTTGGCGTCATTGCGCGTGATCTTGCCTGGTCAATTTGAACATTGCTCAATTGAGCGAAGGAGTTTCTTTCTGTGCCTTCGTTGAAAATGTGGAGGTTCTCGCCAAGCGCGTCGTCTGGCGCTACGGCCAACCCGAATCGAAGAGTTCCTTCCTCTCCGGTGCCGCCACGGGCCAATGGTAGTATCGCCCGCATCCGCCGTCAACCGTCGCGATGGACTGAAGAAAATTGGTCACTGGATCGCTGAGAAGAGGTCCGGACGCTGGCAGATTACAAGTCTGGCCCCGGTTGCAACATTTCCTTGTGATTCTCTCACGGCTCAACGTTTGACTTCGATTGACCACAGTTCCGGCGATTGCTAAACTCACGCCATCAGTTTTGGAGCCACGATCATTGATGCTCTGTCGTCTCTGCGGTCACGAAAACGCCATCGGTTCCGCGTTTTGCAATGCTTGCGCGGAACGGTTGGATGCGCCAGATCCCGCAGTGGAGTCCGGCGAATCTCATGTCAGCGGCTTGAGTGTCGACTTCGTAGGTCGACCCCGCGAGATGAGTCAGTTGGCGACGGCATTGGACGAAGCCAGATCGGGGCAGGGCAGACTCGTCATGCTTGTGGGCGAGCCGGGAATCGGCAAGACTCGCATGGCCGAAGAGTTCGCCTCCCACGCGAAGGGCCGGGAAGCGCTCGTCCTCTGGGGGCGCTGCCACGAACAGGAAGGCATGCCGCCGTTCTGGCCGTGGGTGCAGGCGATACGCTTCTAGATCCGGGAGCGCGACCCTGAGCAGCTACGCTCGGAATTGGGCGCCGGCGCGCCTGCAATCGCTGAGATCGTGCCCGATGTCAGCGAGTTGTTGCCGGACCTCAAGCGCCTTCCCGAACTCGAAAGCCCGGAGCAAGCTCGATTCCGGCTGTTCGACGCCATCACCACCTTCCTGAAGAACCTGGCTGTCCAGGCGAGTGGTTTGGCGCTGATTTTGGACGATCTGCATTGGGCCGATAAGCCGTCATTGCTGCTCCTGGAGTTTCTGAGCCAGGAACTCGCAGACAGC
>JASLRP010000412.1 GCA_030743915.1 SAR202 cluster bacterium
ATATTCCTGGCGGATGTCGCCACAGACGTCAACCTTCAAGACACCTACTTCGTTGTCGCCCACTTCCATTACACGATGGTCGGCGGTGAGATATTCATGGTGTTCGGGGCCATCTACTACTGGTTCCCCAAAGTGACCGGGAGGATGTACAACGAGTCGTTGGGCAAGCTGCATTTCTGGTGGATGTTCATCGCCTACAACGTGACGTTTATCGCCATGTTCCTGGTGGGCATCGCGGGCATGAATCGGCGCGTTGCCGAGTACCCGGAGGATTTCGTGACTGGCAATATAGTTGTCAGCATAGCGAGTTTCGTCCTGGGAGTCAGCTTTGTGGTCTTCGTGTTCAACATGATCCGGTCATGGATTAAAGGCCCGTTGGCTGACGCAAACCCGTGGCGCGCTCGAACTCTGGAGTGGCAGACATCATCGCCTCCGCCTCACGAGAACTTCAATGTTCCCCCGGTGGTCACCGGCCACCCCTACGATTACGGCGTGCCCGGTTCGATTCACGCGGACATGAATCCGTCTCTGCCAAGCAGCGCGCCCGCTGTCGGAGACGATTAACCTCAATTTACTGGCGAAAAAACGAACGGAGAACTGCAAAATGCAGGTATCGGGCTTGCAACAAACGTTACGAAAAGGCGCTGTCGTCCTGGTCTTATTGGCAGTCCTGACTGCCATCGAATTCGCGGTCGCTGTGTGGCTGGATCCAGGACGGTTCGCAATACTGGGCGTCATCGCGATAGCCAAGACATGGTTGGTCGTCGATTACTTCATGCACATCAGAAAATCCTGGAACGCTGAGGACCACTAAATGGCAACCGTCGCAGAGACTCACACAAACCAGGGGGGCTACAGCCGCCTTTCAATCAACCAGATCGGCATATGGATGTTCTTCCTCTCGGAGACGTTCCTATTTGGCGCTCTGATATCCACCCGTTTCTACCTCCAGGGCTTTGAGACTCCCGAACACGTTGACCAGGTCCTGGGCTTGGGGATCACGATAATCCTGCTAGCAAGCTCCTTCACCGCCTACCGCACAGAGGCTGCAATTGCGCACGGTGACCACAAGGGTTTCCAAATAAACCTTCTGATAACGATTTTGCTGGGAGCGTTGTTCATCGGGGGAGTCGGTTACGAGTGGTACGAAGCGTACCTGCACTTCCCGCCCTCCACCGGGTACGGCACGGTGTTCTTTACCATCACAGGCATACACGCCACCCACGTGCTGAGCGGCGTGATAATGCTGACGCTGGTCTATTTCCTGGGGCGCAAGCCCGACCGCTGGGGGCCGGAGGGTTCCTGGGGCGTCGAGGCAACGGTCAAGTACTGGCACTTCGTCGATGTGGCATGGTTCTTCATCTACCCGACTCTGTACCTGCTGGGCTAATATAGCTCTAATTGAAACTGGAGTTTTTGGGCGCGTCTGCTTGCAGGCGCGCCCTTTGTTGCTTATTGGGCGTGACATGAAATAAAGTATCCCAAGGTTAACCAACTCCCATAACGTACGACTGGTGCGCAAGTTTTGGTAGAATGTTGCCACGCGATATTTCGCCAACCAGAAATCAGGGCGCCAGATAAAATCAGACACCATGATCGATAACGACATTCAAAGCCTGCAATCAGAAAATCAGCTTCTTCGCGACCAGATGGACAGGTTCAGCAAATTGTCCAGTCGCATCGCCGAGAAATTGGCCTCCGAGGTTGTTCTTCAGGAGGTGGTCGACGCCGCCTGCGAGTTGACCTCCGCTCGATACGGCGCCCTGGCCGTGTTCGATGAAGCGGGCCACGTCCAGGAGTTCATCATCCACGGCCTCAACGAAGATGAACGCTCGGCAATTGGCGACCCACCGAAAGGTCTGGGGCTTCTGGGCTTTCTACAGAAAGTCCAGGCTCCCATCAGGCTGGACGACCTGACCCTCCACCGAGAATCCATTGGCTTTCCGGCCAGCCACCCCGAGATGAAATCCTTCATGGGCATTCCTCTCACGCGAGGCGACGAAAACCTGGGCAACCTCTATCTGACGGAGAAAGAGGGCGCCGAGGAGTTCTCGGCTGCCGACGAACACATTCTCAAGATGTTCGCCAACCATGCGGCGCTGGCCATCCATAACTCTCAAAGGTTCGAGATAGAACAACGCGCCCACGCCCATGTGCAGGAGGCCCGGCAACTGCTCCAGTCCATCATGGACAACAGCCCTGCCGTCATCTCCGTCAAGGACGCCCAGGGTCGCTACATATCCATCAACCGACGCTACGAGGAGCTTTTCCAGGTTGACAGGGATGAGGTTATGGGCAAGACCGACCACGATCTGCACTCCAAGGAGGTGGCCGTGGCCGTCCGGACCAACGATCTTTTGGTCCTGCAAGCCAGCGAGCCGCTGGAATTCGAAGAGACGATACCCAACAAGGACTGCTCATCCCGCACGTATCTGGCGGTCAAATTCCCGCTGTGGGACGCTAGCGGCAGCGTTTACGCAGTGTGCGCCATCGCAACTGACATCACCACCCGCCTCGAAGTCGAACAACTCAAAAACGACTTTCTTTCGATGATTAGCCACGACCTCAGAGGCCCACTAACGTCAATCAAAGGCCTGTCCAGCCTGCTTCTCATGGATTCGGTGGAGCAGGACGCCGAGACGACCTCAGAATATCTGAACTCCATCGACGAAGAAACCGACCGGATGAATGAGCTGGTCAGCAATCTGCTGGACATGTCGCGCATTGAGGCCAGCGCAATGCCAGTGGACCCTGAGACGTGCCACCTAGCGGACATCGCTTCCGAGGTGGTGCGCAACACAGAACGTTCCAGGATCGGCGGAGACCACACGATCATCGTGGACGTGCCGCTGGACCTCCCTGAAGTGTATGCCGATTACGATCAGGTTGGGCGTGTTCTGACCAATCTTCTCAGCAACGCCATCAAATACTCGGCGGCCAACTCGGAGATCGTAATCTCTTCCAAGACCCAACCTGAGGATCCCAATGTCATCCTCACAACAGTCAAGGATCATGGCGCCGGGATACCCGAGGCTGAGCGGGACCAGATATTTGACAAGTTCTATCGCGTTTCCACAGAGATGGGCCGAGGACGTCCTGGCTCCGGTCTGGGGCTGGCGATATGCAAAGCCATAGTAGAGGCGCACAGCGGCAATCTGTGGGTGGAGAGTTCCGTGGGCGTAGGCTCCACGTTCTTTTTCACCCTGCCAGTTTAAGTAAGAAGGTCCAATATGAGTAATGACTTGGCCGAACGCCCAATCCTGATCATCGACGACGACCCGAAGCTCTTGGCTTTTGTCGGCAGGCGCCTGCGCCAGGAGCAATTCATGGTCGAGACCGCGTTGAACGGTCGGGATGGGTTGGATAGCGCTTCTGCCCGTCCGCCAAGCCTGGTCCTGCTTGACCTGTCCATGCCCGTGATGAATGGCATCGAAACCCTCACCAGCCTGCGCCAGTGGTATGACGGGCCGATCATCATCCTGTCTGCCACCGAAGAGGAGCATCAGAAGGTCGAAGCGCTTGACCTGGGCGCCGACGACTACCTGACGAAACCCTTCGGTCTTGAAGAGCTCGTCGCCAGAGTGCGCTCCGCTCTGCGACGCGTGCATCGGGTGGCCCAATCGCAGGTGAACAACGACCCCATCATCAACGCTGGGCATCTGTCCATCGATCTGGGACATCGCACCGTCACCAGGGACGATGCCGAAGTCTCCCTCACGCGCACCGAATATGAGCTTTTGCGATGTCTGGCGTCCAACACCGACAAGGTGATGACCCACCGCGAACTGCTCCGAGAGGTCTGGGGGCCAGAGTACGGCGAGGAGACCGAATACCTTCGCACGTTCATCAAGCAGTTAAGGCGAAAGCTGGAACCGGACCCATCCCGACCCATCCACTTGCTCACTCAGCCTGGCAGAGGCTACCGATTCGCGCTGTAGCTCTGTCTTGGTCAAAACTTTGATCGACAGGCGCTTTTGAAATCCTCTAGTCCCAGTGGGTGGGCCTACGAGAGTTGTTCACATAACTTTCACAGGCTTACTCTCATCCTCACGATTTAATCACACCCGTCATGTCATGATGGGGGTCAATCTATGCAAAAGGGACCGCTAAACTCTCACTCTTTAGCAATGATCTTAGAGAGGCCCCCGTGATGAAGAGACGTTCGGTACTTGTGGTGGAAGACGATGTGGTCCTGTGTACGGCGATGGGGACAGCTCTGGCACATCGCGGATACGACACGCGCACCGCGCACTCAGTGGCAGACGGTGTAGAACTCGCCAACGCCCAGCTTCCCGAACTGGTGATTCTGGACATCAGCCTGCCCGACGGGCTTGGTTGGAGCGTCTTGGATGGAATTAGGAGCGTCCATCCAGATATCGAATTATCGGTGGTTGTGGCGACGTCTGACAGGATAACGCGCTCACAACTGAGGGAGTATCAGGTCCAGCGGTACATCTCCAAGCCCTATGACCTCAGTCACATGCTGGAGACTGTATTGGAACTCCTGCCGCTGGATGAACCCTGCCGTCAGGAGGCGGAGCCAGTTCGCTGATTAATGGCATGCTCTAGCTGAGCCATGTCCGAGATCACAATCCGTTTGCGCCCGATTTCCACCGCATCCGTTTTGCGGAACCGGTCCAGGACCGCAGTAAAACTCTCGCGCAGGCAACCGACCATCTCGGCTAGGTCCTGATGGGAGTAACCAGCCACAACTCCGGTTTCTTCGTCTGCCAGCCGCATCAGCAATCCGGCGACCCTGCCGGTCACGTCATTGAAGACCATCTCCTGAAGGCCGTCCCTCGCCTCCTGAAGCCTTCGGGCAAGAACGTCGATGAGACGCACGGCTACCTCTGGGTTCTCCAGCATCAGCGATTGCAGGTCATGACGACTCAAAGCGCAGATAACGGCGTCCTCAATCGCGACGGCCTGTGTTCCCATCAGGCTCTGCCCCACCAGAGACATCTCGCCGAAGAAGGTCCCCCGTTCCACGATAGCCAGCGTCAGTTTTCGTCCATCCGGCGAAACTCGCTCCAGCTTGACCCTGCCTGACTTCAGGAGAAACAGCACATCAGGGCCGTCCTTTTCACCATAAAACATCGTCCCTTTGGAGGCGGTGAGCATGGGCGTGGCGTCCATGAGCGCAGCGACATCTTCCTCCGGCAGGTCCTGGAATATGTCCATCGCGCTCAGGAGTTCCAGTTTGTGGGACTCCTGCGGCCAGGCTTCCAGAGCGGAATCGCTGCTGTCAGTCCCAGGCTTTTTGAGACCATTAAAGAGAGGCAGACGCATCTCTATCGCACCTCCAGGCCGAGCTTGCCAATCCAGTTGCCAAGTTCCTCTTTGCTGGGGTTGCCGATGAAGACTTGCCGATCTTTGTACACATAAGCGGGCACGGCGAACACCATCCCTCTGCTGGCATCCGAATCCAGCGCCAGGTCGATGACTTCAACCATCAGTCGAGGCGCCTCTTCCCTCACCCAGTCCGCCAGCGCCAGGGCCTGTTGGCAGCCCCGACATCCCGTCACCACAAATATTTTGAGAACACTCATTGCTGTTTTCACACCCC
>JASLRP010000413.1 GCA_030743915.1 SAR202 cluster bacterium
CGGCGATGAGCGCGATCAGGACATATCCTACCTGGTTACTTTTCACTCTGAGTCACCTTCGCTGTCCTGAGATGACTTGCGGCGCAGCGTAATGCGCGATCGAGACCGATTCTGATCCGTCTGCCCGTACTGTGAGAGTCCAAAGCGTCGTCGCCTAAATGATCTGATCAGTCCGATGCTTATCAACAACAACGGCGCTCCGGCGATGTTGGCCCACCGTGAGATGTTCTCATGGGTTGTTGATGTGAACAGGAGATCGCGGGTTGTGACGGCTTTTGACCGAACAGCAGCCAGCGTGTCCCTCCGCGCAAGCCATTCGTTCAGATCAGGCGAATCGTCCTGGGCGAGCCAATCGACCAGATTCAATCCCAGCGCCAGGTTCTCACTTGCTCGTTC
Source organism: SAR202 cluster bacterium (assembly GCA_030743915.1). Taxonomy (GTDB): domain Bacteria; phylum Chloroflexota; class Dehalococcoidia; order Lucifugimonadales; family UBA1123; genus UBA1123. The sequence goes on from JASLRP010000413.1 coordinate 397, forward strand.
AGTGATTCCGTCTTCAAGCCATCGAGACGTGCCAACAACCACCAGCCTGAATGTTGAGGCATCAGACGGAGCACTTGCGCGTCCCGAAATTGCGACTCCCATGAGGCTCTTAACTTGATTTAATCCGGTAACGTCATCGAGAACCACTGAGTTTGGACGGACGTCTCCGTAATTTCGGTCGATGTATGCGAATTCGGTGGTCTCAATCAGGGGAGCGACTTCGATCCCAGCGCGCGCGTCTTCGGTAATACCCAGGGTGCTGGCCCACGGCAGCAATGCGTTGCGAGCGAATCCTGCGTCCTTTTCGACGACGATTGGCGCCCGCGCGAAGAACGGGTAGTCCAAGAACACGCTGCTCGCTCCCACGTTGAATGACAGAGTTTCATTGGATTGCAAATCGAATATCAAGTCGTTTTCAATCACAACACCGTATTCAGCGGGAAAGGTTGCGAAACTGTTGAGGTTCGGCTGCGCGATGAATCTGGACTGATCAACCACCACACGATCAATCATAATGATGGCATTTCCGCCAGCGTCGATGAATCGGCGCAATTCGGCCTCAGCTGATTCGGGAATGTTGCGGTTCGGCCCTCCGACGATAACCACATCTATATCAGAAAGGTCAGGAGCGACATCGGCTTCGACAGGAATTTCGACCACATCGTATGCCTCGGATAGCGCTCCCGCAAATGAACCATAGCCAGCAGATGCTGACTTCTCACCATGTCCCGTGAAGAATCCTACAGTTTTCTTCTGATCCTGGAGCATCTTGTTTGCCAGGGAAGCCAATCGATATTCGAACCCGTCCACAGCGGATATGAACGGCACGACTTCACGTTGGTCAATGTAGGTCATCGCAAAACCCAGATAGCCGGATGTAATCTGGAATTCACTCTGGCTCTGCCGGTTAAATTGGACCGGAGGAATGCCCGCAAGCGACGCCTTGCGAGCTTCGTCTTCATCATCGGCAGGGAAGCGTTTTATCAATCTGACTTTGCCGTCAGAGCTTGCAGCGAAATCTTCCAAGAAATCGTTTACGTCGCGGGTGGCCCGTTTTATCTGGGGAGGCGGCTCTGCGGACTCGAAAACCTCCACTGTAAGAATGTCATCAAGCTGTTCAAGTATCTCGGACGTCGCCGGGCTCATGGTGAATAGTTTGTCTTCCGTGAGGTCCAGCCGTCCGCCGATGCTCGTCCCCGACCATCCAACAAGCAGAGAGAAGATGATCAGACCAGCCACGCCAAGTTGAAGGTTCCGGTACTGGACGGACTTGTGGCTCAGGGTTCGGCCCCGAATCATCAGGAATGTCCCACTGAGGAAGGTCGAAACCAGGGCGATGAAATATACGACGTCGCGCAGATGAATAACCCCGAGCGCGATGCTCGAGAAGTGGGTGACTGGAGATAGGTCCTGGAGCAACGTCGCGAATCGCGCTGGCAACGTGACAGCCACCTCGTCCCGTCCCATGATCATCAAGATCATGGTCAGAGCGAATCCCAGTATGAATGAAATAATCTGATTTCGCGTTAAACTGGATGTGAACAACCCAATGGATACAAACGACGCCGCCAGGAAGAGGCTGGCAACATACTGGCCGATTGCGGCTCCGATATCCAGGTCGCCTGCGGTCTGCACGGCGATTGGTATCCCGATCGTGGCGACAACCATCAACGCGACAAACAGGAACCCGGAAATGAATTTCGACAGTAATACGATCCAACCCTTTATCGGATGGGTGAGCAACAATTCCAGCGTACCATCGCGGTTTTCTTCAGCGAGCAGCCGCATTGTCGCCGCAGGAACAAACACCGCCAGCAGCCAGGGCAACGATGGTTGGTCTATCACAAGATCGACTGTGAATATCGGCCTGAGAGAAGCTTCGCCCAGTATTGGGGCGGTTCTGAAATAGACGGTGGATATTACCGCCACAAACAGGACGATGATTATGTATGTTGCGGGTTGGTCGAAGTAGCCCTTGACTTCTTTTTTTACTAGCGTTAGCAGGGGAGATCGCATCTGTTAGTTCGTGGCCTCCCGGGGCTCATCGGCGCCGGCTGTCAGGTTATGGAAGACATCTTCCAACTTCGGACGCTCCTCGTGCAACTCCCAAAGGGTCCAATCACGGTTCTTTGCTAAATTGAATATGTCAGCGCGTGGATCGGCGTCTCCCAACATCGTTATCCGATATCTCTTGTGACCGCCCTCGTGGTCGAGAGGTTCCACTTCGGAGATGGAGTCCAGGGTTGCCAGCCCGCTCTCGATCTCGTTGCCCTCCACTTCAAGATGGACTGCGCGAAGCTCCAATGCCTCTTGCAGAAGGTCTTCCACGGGGCTGTTGGCCAGGAGATTTCCTTGATTTATCACCAGGACGCGCTGGCAGGTGTTTTCAACCTCCTGCATGACGTGGGTGCTTAGAAGCACCGTTCGCTCGCCGCCCAGATGTCGAATCAGGTCGCGAATGGTAATGCGCTGGTTAGGGTCGAGACCTTCCGTGGGTTCGTCCAATATCAAAATCGATGGGCGATGCAGGATTGCTTGCGCCAGGCCCACCCTCTGATGGTAGCCTTTGGACAACTCGTGGATGGGACGATAGTAAACATTGTTCAGGCCGGTCTCTTCCACCGTTTGGTCAAGGTTTTCTTTGCGCTCTGACTTCGATAGTCCACGAAGTTCCGCGACAAATGCCAGATACTCTGAAACCAGCATATCCTCATATAGAGGATTATTCTCAGGCAGGTAGCCGATTGATGCCCGCGTCTGGAGATCGTTATCCTGGGTATCGACGCCATTGATCGAGATCGAGCCTCGGTCGGGCGTGTAATACGAAGTCAGCATCCGCATGGTGGTCGTTTTGCCTGACCCGTTCGGCCCAAGAAATCCTGCAATTTCGCCCTTGTGAACGGCGAAGGAAAGATTGTCGACGGCGGTAAGGGCGCCAAAATTCTTGGTCACCCCTTTGACGTTGATCGTGTAATCCTGATCGTCATCCGGTAGGACTTCGACCTCGGGTTCTTGTGATTGAATTTCTTCTTCTGTCATTGCCTGGAATACCTCGTATTTGGATACGGTAATGGCAGGTTCGCGGATTCGCCATTCATCGCCAACTCCCAGGACCAAGCGGTGTGCCTGTCCTGGAAGTTGCGGTCGAAAAATCAGTGGCGATTCGATTCTTGCGGTTAATCGTTAAATGGCGCAGGCAGGGGGGCAGGGTCCAACTCGGTTATCAGCGACTCGGTAGTCAGGACCATTCCTGCCACGCTGGCGGCGTTCTCAAGGGCAGATCGGGTTACCTTGGCAGGGTCAACGATGCCCAACTCGAACATGCTTCCGTATTCCCCAACCTCGGCATCGAAACCGTAGTCGTCCTCGCCTTGGCTGATGTTGCTGAGGACCACCTCGCCGCTGAGTCCGGCGTTCTCAGAGATCAGCATTACCGGGTGGTTGGCGGACTGGGCAACCATCTGCACTCCGGTGCGTTCGTCGCCGGTGACCTCAATGTTGGACAGGGCAGTCTGGGAAGCCCGAAGAAGCGCGACTCCGCCGCCGGGAACAATACCTTCTTCCATAGCTGCTCTGGTGGCCGCGATCGCGTCTTCGAGTCTCTGTCGCTTCTCGCGAAGCTCAATCTCGGTGGCCGCTCCGACCCTCAGAACCGACACGCCGCCGGACAGTTTGGCGGCTCGCTCTTCCAGTTTTTCACGATCATAATCTGACGTGGTCTCCTCGGCCTGCTGTCGAATCTGGTCGATCCGAGCGTGGATGTTCACTTCGTCGCCGCCGCCCTCGACGAAAGTCGTCTCGTCTTTGGTAGCGATAACTCGACGCACGGTCCCCAGATCGTCGATTGTGACCGAGTCCAGGGTGCGGCCAGCATCGGAACTGATGACGTTGGCCCCAAACAGAACGGCCATGTCATCAAGAATGGCGGCTCGGCGGTCGCCAAATGCGGGAGCCTTGATGCCCAGGCAATTGAGGTTGCCTCTGAGCTTGTTCACAACGAGAGTCGCCAGAGCTTCGCCGTCAATGTCCTCGGCGATGATGATGATGTTTTTGGTGAGGGCGCTGACCGATTCGAGGATGGGCACGAGCTCCGCGGCAGAGGAAATCTTCTCAGAAGTCAGCAATATTCGAGGCGATTCGATTTCGGCGATCATGCGCTCCTGATTGGTCGCCATGTAAGGGGAGAGGTAGCCGCGGTCGATCTGCATGCCTTCGACATACTCGACCTCGTAACCCATTCCTTTAGACTCTTCGACGGTGACAATTCCGTTGGAGCCGACTTTTTCCAGGATGTCAGCCAGCAAATTACCCATCTCCGGGTCGTGGGAGGATAGGACTGCGACCTGTCCGATCTGCTCGCGACCTTCTACCGGTCGGGACATGTTCGCGATCTCGTCACGAATCGCGGCGACAGCCAGGTCGATGCCTTTTTTGAGCGCCATGGGGTTGGCGCCCGCGGCAAGGTTCTTGAACCCTTCGCGGACCAGATTGTGGGCCACGACAGTAGATGTGGTCGTGCCGTCGCCGACATCATCATTGGTGTTGGAGGCGGCTTCTTTCAAAAGCTGGACGCCCATGTTCGGGAACGCCTCTGGCAATTCGATCTCCTTGGCGATGGTCACGCCGTCACTGCAAATCTGAGGGGGACCAAAGTCCTGGTCTAGAACCACGTTCCGGCCGGCAGGTCCAAGAGTGACGCCGACAGCCCTGGCAAGGGTGTCGATTCCAACCATTAGCTCTCGTCGAGCATCCTCGCTGAATTGAAATTGCTTGGCCATGTAGTTCTCACCTCACGTGTGTTTGCTGTCTGATTGAATCTTTCTGGAATAACCCTGTGTTGCACAGGACAACTGGTTAACGTTGAGTATTGTAGCGCCAAACTCAGGCACATTTCACATCGACGCTGGATGCACGCTTGCGACGGGCGCATTTACGAGTTTCTGACCTGCCGAAGATGGATGAATTCTGTCACTCAATCGCCACGTTCGATGTCCGTTGAACTGTTCGACACCATGCCAGTGACAGCGGTATAATTGTTCGTGTTCACACAGTTTTCCTGGGGGAGTGTCGGAATTGGTAGACGAGCATGATTTAGGATCATGTGCCGAAAGGCGTGGGAGTTCGAGTCTCCCCTTCCCCACCAGCAGAACCCTTCGTGAAATTGTGACCAAATCTCGACTTCGGGATGCTGCTCTTGTCTGAAGAACCTCGCTACGCGTTCGGAGATTCGACGCTGGCAGACCGGCGGCTGGCGTTGCTTGCTCAGGTGTTCGAGCCGTCTTCCTCTGAGTTTATCCGCAAGGCGGCGGCGGGAACGGTTGGCCATGTCATCGACCTGGGTTGCGGCCCTGGATACAGCTCTCAGATGTTGGCAAACGCATTTCCCTCTGCGTCAGTGATTGGACTGGACATCTCCGAGCAATTCATTCGGTCGGCCCAGAGCAGACAACACGGATCGTCCAAATTCTACATCCATGATGTGACAAACGATCCCCCACCTGGGCCTCCGGCGAACCTGATGTACGCTCGGTATCTGCTGACTCACATTTCGGACCCGGCTGGCGCGATCTCTCGGTGGTTGAGCTTTCTGAGTCGAGACGGCAGGCTCTTGATTGAGGAGAATCAGAACATAGAGACTGAAAATCCGGTGTTCGTCGAGTACCTGGACATAATGACCCGCATGCTGGCAGGCCAGTCCAATAACTTGTACTTGGGGCCATCTATCGGTGAAATTGCCAGTTCGGCTGGCCTGAATTGCGCATTCGACCATGTGACGCCTGTGCGGGTTTCGGACCGGGATACCGCAGGGATGTTTCGCATGAATATCGAGACCTGGCAACATAACCCGTTCGTTGTCGAAAATTACTCACATGAGATTGTATTGTCGATAATGTCCCTGTTGGACCAGATTCGCGCTTCGGAGGGTGATTCCTCGTCCATAACCTTCAATGTCCGTCAGTTGGCATTTGGGCGCGAGTAAGACTCAATCGGGCCGAAATCCACGCCCGACGCTTGTTGGGTCAAAATTCCGTATGCTACCATCAATTCATGAGTTCTGATTACACTGGCAACATACGAAACTTCTGCATTATCGCCCACATCGACCACGGAAAATCCACTCTTGCAGACCGTCTCCTTCAAGCCACCAACACGGTGGATGATCGAGATATGGTTGAGCAGGTTCTCGACTCGATGGACCTCGAGCGCGAGCGGGGAATAACCATTAAAGCCCAGGCCGTGCGGATGACCTACGCCGCTGCCGATGGGCAGGACTACCAACTCAACCTCATCGACACTCCGGGCCACGTCGATTTCTCATACGAAGTCTCGCGGAGTCTCGCCGCATGTGAGGGCGCGTTGCTGGTCGTGGATGCAACGCAGGGAATTCAGGCGCAGACTCTCGCCAATGTTTATCTAGCGATGGAACACGACCTGGAGATCATCCCCGTCGTCAACAAGATCGACCTGGACATCGCCGAGCCGGAGCGTGTCTCACTGGAAGTTCAGCAGGCTTTTGGCTTCAATGCTGACGAGGTCCACATGGTGTCCGCCAAATCGGGGGCTGGAATCGACGACCTGCTGCAGGCCATTGTGGACGACGTGCCGAATCCCAAAGGCGAGCCTGATGCGCCTCTGCGCGCCTTGATCTTCGACTCGAAATATGACCCGTACAAGGGTGTTGTCGCTTATGTGCGAATTCTGGACGGAGAGGTCTCGTCCAGAGGCAAGGTCCGAGTGATGACCGCTGACAACGAGAGCGAGATATTGGAAGTCGGGTACTTCCAGCCAGGCCCAACGCGAGCTTCGACTCTCAAGCGAGGCGAGGTGGGTTACGTCGCCACTGGCCTCAAGAGCGTTGGCGACGCCCCGGTTGGCGACACGCTGACGATGGCCAGCCGACCGGCCTCAGCACCGCTCACTGGCTATGAAGCTCTGAAACCGATGGTCTTCGCTGGACTCTATCCGGCGGACGGTGAAGAATACCTCGCCCTGAGGGAGGCGTTGGAAAAACTTCAACTCAACGACGCGGCGCTGACCTTCACTCCTGAATCTTCCCTGGCGCTTGGCACAGGATTCCGCTGCGGGTTCTTGGGACTACTTCACATGGATATCGTTCAGGAGCGACTGGAGCGAGAGTACGACGTGAACTTGCTCGCTACCTCTCCCAGCGTCGCATACAACATCTTGCTGACCGACGGTTCGGAAATCGAGATCGAAAGCCCCGCGAAACTTCCTCAGCCACAGCGCATCGAAGAGTATCGCGAACCGTGGCTGGACCTCAGCATCATCACGCCTGCGGCGTACATCGGGCCGATCATGGAACTCGTGCAGACCCGCAGAGGCGTGTTCAACAAAATGGAGTATCTCCAGTACGGCGAAACCATCGGCGGTGGCGATGGCGGAGACGCGAGGGTGCTGCTCGAATACGAAGTCCCTCTCGCCGAGGTGCTGATGGACTTTTACGACCAACTGAAGGCGAAAACGTCAGGCTACGCGTCGATGGATTACACGGTGTCAGGATACCGAAGCGGAGACCTCGTGAAGCTGGACATTTTGGTGGCCGGTGAGCCCGTTGACGCCCTGTCAGTCATGATTCACCGCAGCGATGCTGCCCGACAGGGCAGGGCACTGGTGGACAAGCTCAGAGAACTGATTCCACGCCAGATGTTCGAGGTCCCAATTCAAGCCGCCATCGGCAACAAGATCATCGCCAGAGAGAATATCCGTGCGCTGCGAAAGAACGTCCTCGCCAAATGCTACGGCGGCGACGTTACGCGAAAACGCAAGCTGCTGGCAAGACAGGCCGAAGGCAAAAAACGCATGAAGCGTGTGGGCACTGTCGAGATACCGCAGGAGGCTTTCTTGAGCATCCTGAAGGTGGAGCGCTAGCCGCTCGCTTACTTCAGCGCGTTGCGGGCCGCCTCGATGGTCCGTTCAATGTCCTCCGTGGTGTGGGCCAGCGACACGAACATCGCTTCAAATGGTGACGGCGGCAGATAGACTCCCTCGTCCAGCATATTGTGGAAGAAGCGGGTGAATCCATCGCGGTCAGATTGGGACACAGACTCCCAGCCGTTGACCGGCCCAGGATTGAAGAACAGCGTCATCATCGACCCGACACGATTGATTGTGAGCGGAGTCTCAGCCTCTGCGAACACAGCGTTCAGGCCGTCAGCCAACAGGGCGGCGTTCTCCTCCAATTGTTGATAGGCTTCCGGCGCCTGCAAACGTGTCACAGTTTCGATACCCGCAGCCATTGCCACAGGATTTCCTGACAGCGTTCCTGCCTGATACATGGGGCCAAGGGGAGATACGACGTTCATGACGTCCTCGCGCCCTCCGTATGCTCCCACGGGCATGCCTCCGCCGACGATCTTGCCGAAGCAGGTCAGGTCTGGGGTGACACCGTAGATGCCTTGCGCGCCTTCCAGAGCTACACGAAAACCGGTGATGACTTCGTCGAAAATCAGCAACGCTCCGCGCTCGGTGGTCAGGGTTCGGAGTCCTTCAAGGAATCCATCATCTGGAGGAACCACCCCCATGTTGCCTGCCACTGGCTCAACGATCACACACGCTATGGAATCAGGATATTCGTCGAAATGTGTTGATACTGAATCTATATCATTGAACTGGGCGATAAGAGTGTCCTGAGCGAATGAGTCCGTGACCCCTGCGCTGTCTGGAACTCCGTGGGAGGTGGCGCCGGAGCCGGCGGCCACAAGCAGGGCGTCGGCGTGACCGTGGTATCCGCCCTGGAACTTGATGATCTTGTCCCGACCCGTGAATGCGCGGGCCAGTCGAAGGGCGCTCATGGCGGCCTCGGTCCCTGAGCTCACGAAACGCACCAGCGAAACCGATGGGTATGCCTGAGCCACCAGCGATGCCATCTGATTCTCGGCTTCGGTGGGGGCGCCGAAACTGGTCCCAACCTGGGCAGCGTCGGTCACTGCGGAAACGACTCCATCATCTGCGTGGCCGAGGATCAGTGGTCCCCAGGAGCAGACGTAGTCGATGTACTCGTTGCCGTCAGCGTCCCAAACGTGGGAGCCTTTGCCTTTGGCAAAGAAGATAGGCGTTCCGCCAACAGCGCCCCATGATCTGGCCGGGCTGTTGACTCCTCCGGGTATGACTCGCTGAGCTTCGCTGTACAACTGGGCCGAGCGTTGGCGGTTCAATCATTCACCTCTCTGGACGTTCTGGAAATGCTCGCGGGTAATTTTATCATCAAGCCGCGCCATGCGCGAGCCGTCCAAATTGCCTCGGCCCGCCCAGCGGTAGTACACTCAATTCCGGCAACCCACATCCAGCAGGAGCGATCATGAAAATTACAGGACTGGAAACTCGACTGTTCTCGTCTCAACACCGCAATGCGAAACGCAACTGGTTGATAGTCCTTCTCCACACCGATGAAGGAATCGACGGAATCGGTGAGGCTTCAATGCTTGGATTCGATCCGATTGTCGCCAGCCTGCTGGAGGAGTGGGGCGAATCATACCTGGTTGGCAAGGACCCGATGGCCAACGAGCTTCACTGGATGAGGCTCTACCAGGACAATATCGGCAGAGGAGGCAGATTGTTCTCCACTGCGCTGTCGGGGATCGATCTTGCCCTTTGGGATTTGAGAGGCAAGGCTCTGGGAGTACCCGTCTACAAACTGTTGGGCGGCCCGATCCAGGACAAGATCAGGGTTTACGCCAACGGGTGGTACACAACCCCAGGCGCGCCAGAGCTAAATGCCGAGGAAGCCAAACGAGTGGTGGAAATGGGTTACACCGCCATGAAATTCGATCCTTACGGTCACGACAGCTACTACACGATAACCGCCGAAGAAGCTCAACTGTCCGAGGATAGAGTCGCGGCGGTGCGAGAAGCTGTGGGACCGGATGTTGACATCCTGATCGAGGTTCATGCCAAGTTCAACGTTCACACAGCGATTGAACTGGGCCAACGGTTGGAAAAGTATCGTCCCTTCTGGTTCGAAGAGCCAACTTCTCAGGAAAACGTTTCTGAGATGGCGCAGGTGCGAAATCACATCCGAATTCCCATCGCCACCGGTGAACGCCTGTACCTGAAACATCCATTTTATGAGTTGATAAAGGCGCAGGCAGTTGACGTTTTGCAACCGGATATCTGCAACGCGGGCGGCATCACAGAGCTGAAGAAGATCGCAGCCATCGCAGAATCTCAGCACATTTCGATGGCTCCCCATAACACCAACGCCGCCGTGGGAACGGTCGCCAGCATGCACCTGGACCTTGCGATGCCGAACTTCCTGATTCAGGAATACCACGCGGAATTCTACGAACCTCATTATTTTGAGGTGTTCGACGGCCTTCCGCGTCAGAAGGACGGTTACGTGACCCTGTCCGAAGATCCAGGTTTTGGCCTGACGTTGAACGAGGAAGTGTTCAATGCTCATCCTTACGTGCCGCTAAACCGGGGCGAGAGGGGAATCTAACCGTGCAGGATTTCAAAGATAAAGTCGCCGTCATCACAGGCGCGGCCAGTGGCATCGGGAAAGCGTTCGCGGATCGGGCGGTCGACGAAGGGATGAAGGTTGTTCTCGCCGATGTCGAGCGAGAGCCGTTGCTGAAGGCCGAAGCAGAGTTGAGCGAACGCGGAGCGCAGGCGCTGGCGGTTGAGACCGACGTATCAAAAGGTGTCGATCTGGAACGATTGGCCGAGGAAACTATTTCGGCGTTCGGGGGCGTCCACGTTCTGTTCAATAATGCCGGTGTAGCGCTGGGCGGGCGCATCTGGGAGAACACGACCGACGACTGGGATTGGATACTGGGCGTCAATCTGATGGGCGTCATCCACGGTGTGAGAGTGTTCGTGCCCATAATGCAGGAGCAGGGCGACGAGTGCCACATCGTGAACACTGCATCGATGGCTGGTTTAATATCCGCTCCCAGGCTCGGAGCCTACCAGGTTACTAAATTCGGTGTCGTCGCATTGTCGGAGTCTTTGTTCTACTCACTCGGAGAGACAGGTTCTAACATCGGTGTATCGGTACTGTGTCCAGGATACGTTCAGACGCATATTGACCGCTCGGAGCGCAACCGAAGCGACAATACTCCCGCCACGAACCTGTACGATACCGCATTCCTGACAGACGGAGTTGCTGGCGGCAAAGAGCCTGAATTCATCGCAGATTACATTTTGGATGGAATAAGGGAAGGGAAACTTTGGCTATTGCCTCACGAAGGCTCCGAAAATTTAGTGATACACCGCGCCAACGAAATCGCGAATGAGATGTCCCCATCGCTGGAACGTCCAAGCAGCGCATCGCTAAGAGGGAACCAGTAGCATGAAGATTCTAGGTATCGAAAC
>JASLRP010000414.1 GCA_030743915.1 SAR202 cluster bacterium
AGACGGAAGCAGCCTCACAGAAAACGTGGTTGACGAAGGCCAACTGGCCCGCAACAAGTGGTTGATGACAGTGGGTTCTGAGGCAGGAACAGACGACGATGACGGCATCACCCTGATCATCAGGCCAGAACGTCTGATCACACCAGGCTTCTACACCATCACCGGACGACTCTTCCAGATCGAGGGCTAGTATTCGAAAGCGCGTCAATGAGGAGCCACGAATACTATGGCGTCTATACGAAACACAGGATGCGGCCAGCCGTCTGTCCCAGGTCAACGGCGAGGACAATCAACCCTGGGCAGAGGGCAGGCCGTATCCATCACCATTGCGCAGCAGCAGCAATTCGCTGGTCTGGAAGCCGCAATTCCAGACCACGAAAACCAGTTAATCCGAAATGTGGGGTGGGACCAGATGGAGTTTCAAGAGGGCCTGCAAGAGATCATTGCTGACCTGCACATCGCCCTCGAAGAAATGGACAGCCTGAAGGCGAAATGCCAGGACACTCTTCTGAGCGAGTGGCTATCCAGAAAGTGCGAACAGGTCAGCGAAATGTGCCAGGCGCTGGACAGGATGAAGGGAACCCAGTCTGACTCCGGGCACTACCCCGACAACGGGATTCTATCGAGCAACAGATGAATGAAATTTGGCAGGCTGGAGTGACGATCTCCAGCCTTCGCCATCCCGGACTCGGGTGTCTGTCATCGGGATCGAATCAAATAGCAGTGGAAACTATCTGACTGAGTCATCCGTAACAACAGATATCTGCATCGACGATCTTTTTACAATTCCGAGCGCTCTTCAGACCAGAGTTGCGATAACCCTTAGCTCGCTGGCCAGGGATGACCCTCCCTGGCCAGCACAGCCCAAGGGCGGATGTCCTGAGCATCCGGATAATCGGAATTTATGTACACAAATGAATGAGGGGCCACCGTGGAAACCCAGCACCACCTCAACCAGATTTACAACCGACTCCAGCGAGCGCTTGCAGAGGTAACAACTCTTCAGATTCAAGTCATGGACCGAGACGTGAAAGACCAGCTATCTTTGCTTTCCCGCCAGGTCAGCGACATGTGCTGGGCCATTGACAGAATCATCGAGCTGCAACCTCTGGTCGAACAGTTCGAAGGCATGGACACGGCCCAGCAGGGGATGTCGCTGGATGGCATGCTGACCCTCTGGAGCAACGATTCTCACAAATCATAATCGCCACGAAAGCCAGGCGCGGCCCCAACCCGCTACGGGCCTGACATATCTCCCGATGACGAAGGGCCAACGCTCCATGCTGGGACATCTGGCGGTTTGCAAAACAACCGCTGTTCCACAAACGAACAACTTCTCCGCCATCCTCCAGAACGTCGTGCGCCGCCACGAAAAGGTGAACACCGACATCCCGTTACACTTGCGGCTATGCTGACAAGGCACTAAAATTAACCGCATATGGCAGACGCTAAAAACGAATTCACCAACGTGTCCAGTCTCAAGCCTGAATCAGAAGGCGAACCTGGAAAGCGCACATTCCGCATAATGGTAACCAGCGCCAGTAGTTCGGCAGCTATCTGGCTGGAAAAAGAGCAACTCTTTCAGCTAGGACTGGCCATCCAGCAGATGATCGCCAATCTGCCGACGGAGCGTGGAGCCTCCAGTTCTCCTCCAACTCAGAGAGAAGCCACTCCGATGACGAGGCTGGATTTCAAAGTGGCAAAGCTGGTCCTGGGTCATGACGGACCCAAGAGGCTGTTCATCATTGACGCTCACGACTCCGACGACGATGAAGCGACGATCCGGGTGTGGGCTGACGAGGAACAGATAAAAGGGTTCGCAGAGGAAGCCCTGGAGCTTTGCGCCGCTGGCAGGCCCATCTGTCCGCTTTGCACAAGACCGATGGACCCGGAGGGCCACCACTGCGCTCGCACAAACGGATTCGCAAAGCTTACCCCAGAGGAGCTTTCCGAGGACCTTTAGATCGCCCCGATTGAACTTGAGAAAGTTCGCCCCCTAACCGTTCTATTCCTTCTAACAGAGGTCTGTTTGCCTTCCCGAAGAAGACGATACTCCTCCATTGAATTCCCAACGCCGGATGATGCCACTCCGGTGGCGCTGTCTGAGGCCGAAGCGCTGCCACTGCTTCAGTCCGGTGAGATCACTGGCGGCCATCGCATGCCCTGGGGTTCCAACTACACCTTCCTGGTGTGGATCGACGCCGGACCCGGCAAGTACCTGAGGGCTATCTACAAGCCCCGCGACGGCGAGAAACCCCTGTGGGATTTTCCCGACGGTTCGCTCTACAAGCGAGAGTACGCTACCTTCCTCCTGAGTCGCATTCTGGGCTGGCCCAACGTGCCGCTGACGCTGGTGAGAGACGGCCCCTACGGAGTCGGCTCTGTCCAACAATACGTCGAGTGCGACCCGGACGTCACATACTTCGATATGGTGACGGACAGGACCGAGGAGCTTCGACCGTTCGCCGTCTTCGATTTGCTGGTGAACAATGCCGACCGCAAAGCAGGCCACTGCATCCTGGGATCAGACGAACGCATCTGGAGCATCGACCACGGCCTCACCTTCCACATCTCCTTCAAGCTCCGCACCGTCATGACCGAGTTCTGGGGCGAGACCATCCCCGACCCGCTGCTCAAGGACCTGGAAGACCTGTTGGACTTGCTCGACTCCCAGGCTCCCGAAATGACGGACTTTTCCCAGCACATCGAGCCTCACGAGACACAAGCTCTGTCCCGCCGAATCCTGGCAATGTTGGAGGATCCAGCGCTGCCCCATCTGGACCCATACCAGAACGTTCCGTGGCCCTTCGTGTAGTATTCCCCATTAACTTTCTGAGCCACGAGCGCAGTCACTCCCAATGACAACATAATCCCAGCGTGCCTCAACACTTTGACATCATCGTTCGTCTTGAATATATGAGCGCTCGCCGGAGCGCGAACAATGCGCATAGCCGATAACTTCGTTGTGGGGGAGAAATGAGCCAGTTACGATACCAACCTGAGAAGGTGGCAGTGGGAACAGCCTATATCTACGAGAAATCCAACATTGATGGCAGCCACAAGAGCGACATCGTGCAATACATCGCTTCACAAGATTCATTGGAGGCTTTCAAATGGGAGAAGGGCGAATCAGAAGCGACCTTGGTTACGGCCAAAATGAATTGGGACAGCTTCTCCGTACAAGGGTTCAAGTCATCGAAGATTCGGGCAAATGGAAAACGCATCGTGTACGTGACTTTGGATCAAACTGAGGATACAAATCAGGTCGTGGTTGCGGGCGACTTCCGTTCGCAAAAGTTCGAACAAACTGTAATCATAGAGAGTTACCCCTGGCATAGTTACGACTTCGATTTTGCCAGTCTCAACGTCACACTTCCACACTATACCGACCCGCTCGTTCCGTTCACCTTTGGAATAACAGATTTCGACTACAAGGCGCTGGGGCCATCCATCTCATTCAAAGGATTGGTAACCGTCGACTTTGTATCCGAAGAGGAACGACACGACGCTAGGTGCCACAAATACAATATTGACGGGATGGGACTTGAGAATAGAGGCGGAACGATTTGGATAGACAAAATCGCGCGCCACATAGTCGATTACGAAATTGACCTGCCTGACGAACCTGGCTACGAGAGCGGCAAACTCCGCCTCAAACAGATAGACCACATGAGCAACGAGGCATGGCACGAGTTCATGCTGAGCAAAATCGCATAGGGCCTGCTTCGAAATCCCGATCATCTAAAAAGCAGCGCACGCACGGAAGTTAGGCCTTCCTCTTGACGATGAAGTGTCCATTGCCCTTTAGTTGACCGGGCCAATGCGTGTTGCTAAACTCGGCTCATCACTCTAGGAGCCACGATTTTCCATGCTCTGTCCAGGTTGTGGTCACCAAAACCGACAAGACGCAAGGATTTGCGACGCATGTGCCGTCCGTTTGCCTGGATCTGACAGTGATGGCCAAGAACCTGATGAGATCGCCGCCAGTCTGAGTCCCGACTTCGTGGGCCGGGAGCGCGAGATGGGCGAGTTGGTCGCCGCGCTAGACACTGCGCTTTCCGGCCACGGACAGATCGTCATGCTGGCAGGTGACCCAGGCATCGGCAAGACTCGCATCGTCCAGGAAATGTCCACCATCGCTGATGCGCGAAACGCAGAGGTCTTCTTGGGTCACTGCTACGAGGGCGAGGGCGCTCCTCCTTACTGGCCCTGGCTTCAGATAATACGATCTCACATCGATCAGTCGGATGCCGAGAGCCTCCAAGCGTCAATGGGTTCCGGCGCTGAGGCCATCGGAGAGATTGTGCCTGAGCTAATCTCCAAGCTACCGGAACTGGGCTCCCCACCGACGATCGACCCAAACGCCGCGCGGTTCCGGCTGTTCGACTCGATCACGACGTATCTAAAGAATGTCTCAGCCGACACACCGCTCGTCCTCATCCTCGAAGATCTGCACTGGGCTGACGCCTCGTCACTGGCATTATTGGACCACATTGCAGGTGATCTCGCCACATCCAACCTCCTAGTTGTTGGCACGTATCGCGACATTGAGGTATCGGCTGAGCATCCCCTATCACGAATCCTGGGCAGCCTTGTTCGACACGAGGGCTTTCAAAGGCTGCAACTCGGTGGCCTGAGCCAAGACGAAGTGCGCGATATGGTCGCCCTCTCGGTCGGAAGCGACGTGCCAGAGGACATGGTGGAACTGGTCCACGTCAGGACCGAGGGCAATGCGCTGTTCGTTGGCGAGCTCCTCAAGTTGTTGGCAGCGAACGAATGGGACGAGGCTCAAGGTTGGCAGTTCACTATTCCCCAGGAAATCAGAGGCGTCATAGGCAGGCGTTTCGATGGGTTGTCGGACCAGTGCAACCGAGTTCTAGCGGTGGCGTCCGTGATTGGCAGGGAGTTCGATTTCGATCTGCTCTCTCGCATGACCGATAGCTCCGATGATGATCTGTTGGACGTTGTGGACGAAGCTCTGGAAGCGCGAGTGATCGAAGGGGCAGTTGGAGGCGCAGAACGCTACCAGTTCACCCACGCCCTGATCCAACAGACGCTATCCGAGAAGTTGTCACCCAGCCGACGTGTCCGACTGCACGCCAGGATTGGTCAGGCCCTAGAGGGGTTGTACGGAGACGATCTTGAAGCCCACGCTGATCAGTTGGCCCATCACTTTGCGCAGGCCGAGGTAATACTGGGAAGCGAAAAAGTGTTGAATTACTCGGTTATTGCGGGAGAGAACGCTCTACGTCGCTTCGCCTACGAGGAAGCGGTGACACAATTCGAGCGCGCCCTCAGCGTCAAAAATGACAAGGACGACCGTGAAACTGCTGCCATAGTATCTAACCTCTCCCGCGCTCTGCTACTCAAGGGCCAGACCCGTGAGGCTGCGGTTCATATTAAACGAGCATTTGCATATTACGTCCAAGACGAGGACGTGACCTCAGCCGCGGCAGTCGTTGAGCGCCCGCACGATGTCGGATTGCTGCCTTTGCTGACGGACGAGCTTGCAATGGCCATAGACCTGTTACCGGAAGGCTCCTTGCAGTCGGCCCGCCTGCTGTGCGCATATGGGCTTGCCATCGGATTGAACTCGAGCTCTTACGATCAAGGTCAAAAAGCTCTGAACACTTCACTGGACATCGCCATAAGGGAAGGCGATCTGGCATTGGAACGACGGATCATGGCGGCTTCAGCGAATGTGGATGGGTTCCAGGAGAGATGGCAGCAAAGCTTGGAGAAAAGCTTGCGGGCCCTTGAGCTCGCCTCCGAAGCTCCCACCGATCCGATTGACGCGCTTCGAGCGAACTTGTGGGCTGGAGAAAGCTTGTTCGCGATGGGCGAAGCCACCCACGTTGAAAAACACGCGATCGATATGTTGGAAATTGCCGAGTCCCTGCACGACCGTGTTTGGACGGATCATGCAAGGTTTTTGAGTGGGTCGATCTCGCTGTGTGTTGGAGACTGGCAAACTGTCATCTCAAATGTCGAGAAACTGACTGCTCCTGACTCGATTGCTCGTTACAGTGGTTATAAGGCCATGGCCCTGTGTCACGCTGGTGATTTCGAACAGGCTAGAGCTTGGCTGGATGACATGATTACGGGCAATGAACCTCGCTGGTTAGACCGATATAACTGGATTCTAGGCATGGCGTTCATGTCTCTCATCACAAATGACACAGAGCGCCTTGCTGAGATCGAAGCAGAGTCGATACTTGGGTTGTCAGACAATGGCCTGCCTGATCGATTTCGAGTGAATTTCCAGTATGCGCTGGCAGTCGCATCCATTCTAGAAGTCGATCCCGCCAAAGCTGCGCAAAGTTACGATTCGATGCTGCCGTTCCGTAACACTTTCATTCGAGCCGCGCCGCTATCCATAGACAGAGTGCTGGGCGACCTTGCGCAAATCATGGGAAATTCAGACGATGCGAGCCTCCATTTCGAGGAGGCGGTGGCAACCTGCCGAAAGGGCGACTACCGCACAGAGTTGGCATGGTCTCTCCACGACTACGCCGCCCTTCGCCACGCTCAGGGTGAACGGGAAGCGGCTCTTGTCCTTTTGGATGAAGCCCTGTCAATCTCCAGCGCGCTTGGCATGCGTCCGCTCATGGAGAAAGCGATAGCGCTGAAGGAGCAAGCAGAGTCGCAGCCAGCCGACAAGCCCGCCTACCCAGATGGCTTGACCCAGCGCGAGGTCGAAGTGCTGCGCCTCATCGCCTCTGGCAAGAGCAATCGCGAGATAGGCGAAGAACTGTTCATCACACTCAACACTGTGGCCCGACACGTGAGCAGTATCTTCTCAAAAATCGACGCCTCAAACCGCGTCGAGGCTGCGGGATACGCCACGCGCAACGGGATCGCCTAATGAATTTGCCTCGGTGTTCTGAGAATGAGCGCTGATCAATATTGCCGATGGACTACTATATCCACGTAACAACAGGGTTACATCTCTGTCATGTCGGGCAGAGTCGTGATTATGCTGAGGATTCGGTCGAGACCTTCGTTGGTCTTCTGAGCCTGTACGCCTAGCTCCTCAAGTTGGGCTTCCTTGCTGACTCCGTGCTCAAATGGGAAGTACTCGAAGGTTGGGCCTGCGTTTTCGTCTGCGCCCTCGGCTATCGGCTGCTGCATCATCATCCGCGCCAGCATCGGCATGACGGAGATCATTACCGAGTACAGTCCTCTGAAGACCAGCCGGTGTTTCTCTGCGGCATCGGTCAGTAGGAAAATGTCCTCCAGCGCCAGCAACATGTAGCAGTAACAGCCATTGAACAGGTTGGACAGGTCTCTAAGAGGCTCCGGGTAATCGGCGGTCTTCGGGCTTTTGACCACTGGCCAGACGTCGCCCAGTGGGGCATCGCCTTTTGCTATGCGCTCGAACTTGTAGTAGTGAGCAAGCTCCTTCTTGCTGGGGTCGTCGTAGTGGGAACCCTGGATGCCTTCGCCCTGCTCGACGATGGTCTCCATCGCAGACATCGCCGAGTCCAGGTCGGTAATCAGGGTCAGGTCTCCGGTGTCCGAAATCTCCGGCATGTAGCCCTCGGTTAGCTGTTTATTGGGGTCGTTGTCGGCAAACACCTGATGGTTGGGTTGTGCGCATAGCTC
>JASLRP010000415.1 GCA_030743915.1 SAR202 cluster bacterium
ACGCCGGCGCCGGAGGAGTTGGTCTCATCCTCACACAGATGGTGAAATTCCTGGGCGGGACGGTGATTTCCACTGTGTCCACCGAGGCCAAAGCCCAGCTTTCCAGAGACGCCGGAGCCGATCACGTAATTAACTATGTCGAAGAGGACTTTGAGGCGCGGGTCAATGAGATAACCGGCGGCGCCGGAATCCAGGTCGCGTACGATTCGGTGGGCAAAACGACCTTTGACGGGAGCGTGGCGTGCTTGGCTCCACGGGGCTACATGGTGCTGTATGGTCAGGCCAGCGGCCCGGTTGACCCTGTGCCCGTGGCTGTTTTGAATGCCAAGTCCTTGTTTCTGACCAGGCCGGGGCTAGGGCATTACACCCTGACCCGTGAAGAACTGCTCCAGCGGGCAGGCGATGTTCTGGGCGCGGCCCAATCCGGCAAGCTCAACCTGCACATGCACGGGACGTTCCCATTGCAGGATGCGCCCGAAGCCCACCGCCAGCTTGCAGGCAGGGAGACCACCGGGAAACTGCTGCTCATTCCATAAGGCGCCAATGTCACAAAATACGCCATGCTGAACATATTGGAGCATCTGGTCGTCGGCCTCACGGGCATCGTTCCGCTGGCGATCAGACCCTTCGCTTGCGACCTCAGGGTGGCACAGTAGCTGAAAGCTGACCCACCAAAGGAGCCCGATGTGAAGAAACTTGAAGGCAGAGTCGCTCTGGTGACTGGCGCGGGGCGCAACATAGGCCGGGCGACGGTCTTGAAACTGGCGTCCGAAGGGGCCAATGTCATCGTCAACGCCCGTTCCAACCAACAGGAAGCTGACTCGGTGGCTGAGGAGGCCCGCGCCCTGGGCGTGAAGGCGATGTCGGCTCTTGCTGACGTCTCCGACCCTCAGCAGGTGGAGAGCATGGTCTCGCGAGTCACGGATGAATTCGGAAAGATCGACATACTCATCAACAACGCCGCAATTCGACCGCACATGCCCTTCACCGAGGCGTCGCTGGAGGACTGGGAGAGGGTGAGAGGGGTGATCCTGGATGGCAGCGTCTATTGCACTCGACAGGTCATCCCTTTGATGGCGGAGAACGGGTATGTGCGTGTCCTGTTCTTCACGGGCGACGGCTCCTATACCGGAGGCTCGGACCGCGCTCACGTATCGGCGGCCAAGATGGGGTTAGTCGGTCTGGCCCGCGCTCTGGCGACAGAGTACGCGCCCAAGAATATCCGCGTTAATGTGGTTTCCCCGGGCAAGATTGATACCTCTCGCGACATGTCTTGGTATCCCGAGGGCGGCATGACCGAGGCCACAGGTATCCCGCTGGGTAGGCTGGGAACAGTGGACGACATCGCATCGACATGTCTGTTCCTGGTCTCTGACGATTGTGGATTTATCACCGGCCAGACCATCCACGTCAATGGCGGAACAAGCTATCACTAAGGAGTGGCGCTACTCGAAATAATCAAACAGATGAACGCTGTGTTTACGGCGCGAAATGATCATTGGATTTAGCTTAAACACAAGCACTGTTGACTTAAAGCTTGTGGCAACAGCAAACTGAATGAAGAGATGTATTCACAGGCATTGCTGAACACGACACGTTCGAAAGCAATTTGGAGTGTAATCAACAGCTGGTCTGTAAACGTCTTCGTTTGTTACAAATCGGGCCAAAGTGATTATATAATGTTTGAATAACCGTCAAACAGGAGAGTTACTGAGAACGCTCGTTTCCATACCTTTTGAACAATCAGTAACGAGATTCTTTTTCAGCACTCTCGGGCCGGCCGCATTGGGTCAATAAAGAAGAATATTGATGATCCGGCCTTGTACGCGGGCTCCAGAAGATATCTGCGGCACAATGAGTTACCATATTGAATGTGAACTCCTGACAAGGTCATTCTAGCGTGCAGACTCGCTGTCATGAAGGCTCAAGCCCCCACAACGCAATCAATTGCCCCAGCACAAGCGTGATCAGTTCCAAGTGTGGGAACCAATTTCCACTTGACCGGGAACGACGATGTTAATTGAGCCAACCGAACAATTCACGGAACAGCTGGCCCTGGCCGAAATAGGTCGCATAGTTTCTTCGTCGCTGAACATTGACGACATCTACGAAGGCTTCGCTGACGCAGTTGCGAAACTGGTGCCGTTCGACAGCATCGCGATCGCGATGATCGACGTCAAATTGGGTATCGTGACATTGTCTTACATGACAGGGAAGGACTGGGCGACGCACCAGACTGGCGACCAGGTTCCTTTAGCCAACTTGGATGGATCATTGCTTGGCGCAGCAATCGAGTCGAAGTCAAGCAAGTTGATTCAAGGCTCAGACCGAGAGGATCTGATCGGGCAGTTCTCGACACTTTCAAGGGCTGTTGACGCAGGTTTTCGCTCTTTCATGCTCGTCCCAATAATCTCGAATGATCTGGTTATTGGCGCGCTCACTTTGAGATCTACGAAATGGAACGCATACGAAGATCAACAGGTGCAAACCGTCGAGCGCATAGCGATTCAAATCACCGGCGCTCTTGCGAACGTTCAGCTTCATTCAGAGTTGGCTCGGGAGTCAAATGAACGCGAGACGCTGGCTGCAATCGGACGACTGATCAATTCGTCACTGAATATCGATGAGATGTACGAAACGTTCGCTGATCAAGTTCGAAAGCTTGTGCCGTTCGATAGCATCGGGTTCGGCCTTGCCGACCCTGAAACGGGTGTGGGCAGGCTAACGAGCAGGATCGGCGATGGATTTCATCCTCAGGCATCCAGGCAAGGCTTTGTAGTGCCTGGTTCACCAATGGAAAAGATGCTTGAGACGAAGGACAGCATCTTGATCCAAAGTTCAGATTCTCAGGACACTATCGAAAGGTTTCCAGCCCTTGCCCAGGCAATTGAATCAGGCCATCGCTCTTTCATAAGCGTTCCTTTGATCTCGAACGACCTTGTGATCGGCGGGCTGACGCTGCGATCGAAGCGACGGAATGCCTATACATTCGACCAACTGAGGACTGTCGAACGGATTGGGAATCAGATCGCAGGCGCTGTCGCAAACGCTGGGCTTCACGCTGAGTTGTCGAGTGACTCAGAGCAGCGAGAAGCGCTGGCTGAAATCGGTCGTATCGTTTCGTCTTCGTTGGACATGGATGAAGTGTACGGGCGGTTCGAGCACGAAACAAAAAAATTGGTGCCATTCGATAGTTTGGGTATCGTAACTGTCGACATTGAAAGAGGCATGGGGTGGTCTGCGTATCGCTCAGGCGAGAACTGGTTGGCTCTCCGAGCCGCCGAAGAGTATTCGTTAGCTGGATCGCCGCTGGAATACGCAATCGAGACTAACTCAAGCGTTTTGATCCAAGGATCAGAAATTGAGGACATGGTCGCGAGATTCCCGATTCTCTCATTGGCCACAGGAGTCGGTTATCGCTCATTCATCACGGTCCCACTGACATCTAACAACGTTGCAATCGGCGGACTATCCGTTAGATCGTTGAAGTGGAACGCATATGCGAATGAACATGTAGAGATTGTCGAGCGAGTGGCAAACCAAATCTCCGGAGCCATTGCCAACGCACAGCTTCACTACGCGCTGGCGCGCGAATCAAGCGAGCGAGATATTCTGGCCGAGATTGGCCGTATCATGTCCTCATCGCTCGATATCGGCAATGTGTTCGAACGATTCGCGGAGCAAGTGAGCAGATTGATCGACTTCGACCGCTGTAGCGTGGTGTCCATAGGACCGAAAAAAGGAACCATCGCCACAGTCTACGAGTCTGGAGCCGCGTTGCCAGGATGGGAACTCGGCGTGATGCATCCGCTGAGTGGCTCAGCAGCTGAATCGACGTTCGAGTCGGGCATCGGCATGGTATTGACCGATGATGATTATGAAGAGTCCGTGCTGCGTCACCCTCAATTGGCAGACGGACGGAGGAAGGGATTTCGGTCGAGAGCGTCAGTTCCCCTGATATCTGATGATCAGGCGATCGGAGTGCTAACCCTGAATTCCTTTGAATCCAGCGCTTATTCATCCATCAATCTGGCGCTTTTGGACCGGATTGGGATGCAAATAGTTGGAGCGGTCGCCAATGCCCAGCTCCACGCTGAGCTGGAACAGCAGGCGCACAAAAGAGAGGTGTTGGCTGAAATAGGTCGCATCATTAGTGCCTCAGCAGACCCAACAGAAATGTACGCGAAATTTGTTGAGCAGGTGCTCAAGCTTCTGGATTTCGACCAGTTAGTGCTGTCCCAAATTGATCACGAAACCGGTGTTTGCCGCAACTTCTATCTGGCTGGCGATCAGGTACCAATGCGCCAGGATGGAAGCCCTTTTCCGTTTGAAGGTTCGTTCGCTCAGCGCGTGGCCGATGCGCGGCGTGGAGTGTGGGTGACCCCGGAGAGTCTTCCGGGCCTAATAGCTGAGATTCCCGGCACCCGTTATTCTGCGGATTTCGGCTTGAGGTCTTTCATTGGGGCGCCCATGGTAGTAAATGATCAGGTGATGGGTGTCTTGAATGTCAACTCATTCAACATCGACGCCTATGACGATAACGACGTTGCCATTGTGGAAAACATAGCTCTTCAAATAGCCGGCGCCATTGCCAACGGTGATCTGTATCGTCAGGTTCAACAGGAGGCGAGAGAGCGACACGCGTTGTCAGAGATTGGTCGCATCATAAACTCCTCGGCAGAGCCGAGGGAAGTTTTTGCGCAGTTTGCCGAACAAGTGCGGGAACTGTTGGATTTTGATCAAATCGTGTTGACTCACATCGACGAGGAATCGGGCACCAGCACACATTCATACTTGGCAGGCGAGCAGCCAACAGACCGCTCCGAAGGGGACGTTTATCCACTGGACGGTTCGTTCTCTCAGCGTGTC
This sequence comes from SAR202 cluster bacterium, assembly GCA_030743915.1. Lineage (GTDB taxonomy): Bacteria > Chloroflexota > Dehalococcoidia > Lucifugimonadales > UBA1123 > UBA1123. The sequence continues at coordinate 4,870 of JASLRP010000415.1, forward strand.
GCCGACGATCGGAAAGGGATCAGAACGACATCGGTGATTCTCGAAGAACTTAAAGATGAGATTCCCGGTTCGTTGCAGGCCGTGGCATTCGGGCTGCAATCATTCATAGGGGCGCCCTTGGTTGTAAGTGATCGAGTAATCGGAGTATTGCACGTCAACTCATTCAAGGATGATGCTTATGACGATCACCATGTCGCCCTGGTGGAAAACATAGCGATGCAGATAGCAGGGGCCATCGCCAACGGCGATCTGTACCATCAGCTGCAGGATGAGGTGAAAGAGCGACAGGCGCTGTCGGAAATCGGCCGCATCATAAACTCCTCTGCAGAACCGAAAGAGGTGTTTCCGAGATTCGCTGAGGCCGTGCGCGAATTGTTGGAATACGATCACCTCGTGCTGACTCACATAGATGTGGAATCTGAAATATGCACCATCTCCTACGTTACAGGGGGACAAGCCCCGGTGCGCGCTAAGCGCCCTGAAGGCACCCAATTTCCACTCGCCGGTTCGTTTTCTCAGCGAGTGGCCGATGCGCGCAAGGGAATCAGAACGACTTCCTCCAAGCTTGAAGAACTGAAAGACCAGATGCCGGGAACGCAGTCGGCTGTGGCACACGGTCTGAAGTCCTTCATAGGCGTGCCGCTAGTGTCAAATGACCGTGTGATGGGCGTCTTGCACGTCAACTCTTTCAAGGCCGATGCCTACGACGATCACGATGTTGCGATCGCGGAGAGCATCGCTCTGCAGATTGCTGGAGCGATCGCCAACGGCGACCTGTATCGCAAGGTCCAGGAAGAGGCGAAAGAGCGCAGGGCTCTGTCTGAGATTGGTCGCATCATCAACTCTTCTTTGAGCATCGGCGACGTGTTCACACGGTTCGGTGATGAGGTAAGCAAAATCATCAGATTCGATCGAATAACCGTAAATCTCGTTGATCGTGACCGCCAGGTTTTCTACGTTCCATATTCGATGGGTGTTGCCGTTCCCAACAGATTGCCGCTCCACGCCATACCTTTAGAGGGCTCGGCCACCGAAGAGGTCATTAAGACCGGACGCCCTTGGTCAACGAATTCGACCGAAGATATCAATTTGGTTCAGCGGTTTCCAGGGATTGCTGAAGGTTACAAGGTCGGTTTGCGGTCATTCCTGTCCGTTCCGCTCATGTTCAATGAAGTGATTATCGGCGTGTTGCACCTCAGATCAAAGACACCGGGCGAGTACGGACCAAGACAGCTTGAATTGGCTGAACATGTGGCGGCTCAAATTGCCGGCGCAATTACCAACTCAGAACTGCACGCCGCGCAGATTGCTACCGAAAAAGCGCTGCAAACAGCCCATGACAACCTGGAGATTCAGGTCGAACAGCGCACTGCCGAACTCGTTTCGACCAATTTTAGGCTGAGAGAAGAGATAGACGAACGCACACGGATAGAGAGCCAGCTGCGCAGTTCCAATACGGAGTTGATCGAAGCCCATTCCATGATCAGGACGGCGAACGAATTCACCGACACAATCTTGTTGAATCTTCCTGTAGGCGTGGCAATCATGGAGGGACCAGAATTCCGATATACCAAAATCAACCATACCATGGCGCAGATAAATGGCGTGTCAGTCGAAGGGCACATCGGCAAAACCGTCGCTGAAATTGTTCCAGATGCCGCTGAAAATATCCTGCCGAGATTGAAACGAGTTTTGGACACCGGAGAGTCGGCTCCTTCGACCGAATTTCCGTCCGCTATGTCAGGAGACTCTGGCGTCACTCGCTGGATCATGGATTCGGCTTTCCCTCTTTTTGGAGACGATGGAGAGGTGATTTCCGTAGGCGCTATGGTGCTTGACATTACCACCAGGAAACAGGCAGAAGATGTGTTGCGCCGAAGCCACGACGAACTGGATCTGGAAGTTTCAGAACGCACCACCGAACTCAACGACGCAGTCGAACGGTTGCAGTCTGAGCTAATCGAGCGAAAGCGTCTGGAAGAGCAGTTGCTTCAATCACAGAAAATGGAAGCCATCGGGACGCTCGCCGGTGGCGTTGCCCACGACTTCAACAATCTGCTTACGGCGATCGTAGGAAACGCAGACCTCGCTCAAATGACCGTGGACCCAGACAGCCGAACAGTCCGCTACATCGATCAGATAAAAAGGGCAGGCGAAGCTGCCGCGACCCTCACTCGACAACTGCTGACATTCTCCAGAGGGCAGATCACCAACCCTGAAGTTTTCGACCTCAACGACCTGATTCTCAACTTGAACGAGATGTTCCGACGGCTGATCAATGAAGATATTGAGCTGGTCGTTCTTCTGTCCCCATCTGACCAGATCATCGAAATGGATAAGGGACAAATAGAGCAGGTCATGGTCAATTTGGCAGTAAATGCAAGCGATGCAATGCCCCAAGGGGGCAAGCTATTCATCGAAACTCGGCACGAGAAAATCGAAGAGGTTGTTCGAAACCACGGGGCCGAGATACCGGCTGGGCGCTACACTGTGCTTTCGGTGAGAGACACGGGCATTGGGATGTCTGAGGAGGTTATCGAACACATCTTTGAGCCGTTTTTTACCACGAAGGGAATGGACGAAGGGACCGGCCTGGGCCTCTCCACGACGTTCGGAATCGTGAAACAAAGCGGCGGTCAAATATATGTTGACAGCGCTCCAGGCGTGGGCGCAGAGTTTCAAATTTACCTGCCTTCTGCCAGAGATGAACCACAGATCGCCAAGGCCGTCACGGGAGTTTCCGAACTTGCCTCAGGCACCGAACGGATATTGTTGGTGGAAGATGAAGAACTCGTCAGGACAGCAATTTCCACCATGTTGGAGCAACTAGGTTATCAGGTCACGGTGGCCTACAATGGCGAAGAGGCTTTGCGCATGATGCTCGTCAGCGAGGTTGGCGAGTTCCAGCTAGTCCTGACTGACATCATAATGCCGTTGATGAACGGAAATGACCTCGTCGCCGCCATGCGGAATTCTAATCTGGACACGAAAGTGTTATTCATGTCTGGATATGCGGATGCGGCAACGGAAGCGCAAATCGCGGTCGATGAGACCGATTTCATACCCAA
>JASLRP010000416.1 GCA_030743915.1 SAR202 cluster bacterium
GGTACATCTGGCCTTACAGCGAAGCCCGTGGTCTGAGGAGCCGGATGCGGGAATTCTGCACGTCCGGATCTGCTGGGGGCCCTGGGGGAGTGATCCCCTGGGGCTACCCGACCTATATCTCTTTCGACGCAGCCGTAGATATGATTCTGTCCGACGAGGCCCAGGCTCGAACGCTGATGTCCGCTCTTCAGGATGTCGTGCCTCGTGTGGTGGCAGTCAGCAGCCAGGACGTGTATCGAGCCTACGGAATCCTCCATCGCCGCGAGTCCGGCCCTCTGCAACCGCTTCCTTTGACCGAGGATTCAGCTTTGCGAGAAGAGCTTTGCATTCTCAGCATAGATGAGGCGGCACAGCTTCAGGAGAGGATTCCCTGGGTGACGAAAGACGATGAGAAGATTCTGGTCGAACGTGTGGTAATGCGCGACCCTGATCTGTCGGGAACGGTCGTGCGCCTTCCGGCGGTATATGGTCCCGGAGACCCGCAGCATAGGCTGCACTCGTCCCTCAAACGCATGGACGATGATCGCCCTGCCATCCTGATGGACGAGGCGATGCGCGACTGGCGATGGTCCAGAGGTTACGTGGAGGACGTGGCGCAGGGCATCGCTCTGGCGGCAACTGAAGAGAAGGCGGCGGGTCGGATATACAACGTCTGTGAGCCTGACGCTCTGTCCCAAGCTCAGTGGGTTCGGGCGATTGGCGATGTCGCGGGGTGGAGCGGCGAGATCATCTCGGCGCCGTTCGACAACCTGCCAGATCACCTGAAATCTCCCAACAATTACGCCCAGGACTGGGTCGTGGACTCGACACGAATCAGGACAGAGCTTGGTTATGCCGAGTCTCTGCCTCGAAGCGAAGCCCTGGCCCGCGCCATCGCGTGGGAACGGGCCAACCCGCCTCCAAACATTGATCCGTTACGCTTCGACTACGAAGCCGAGGACCGCGCGCTGGAGAGGCTTGGCCGATAGGTTTCACGCCTTCCGGATGCCGCGCCTGGACAGCGCATGAAACCTCAAGCCGATGATCGAAGCCAACCCTATCGCCAAAATGATCAAGCTCCATCCTCCAACTGAGGGCATGGGAACCGCGCCGGTCACCGCATTTGACGCCGTTGAGGTCGCGCTGGAGCCTACAGAGTTAGTTGCGGTTACGGTGAATGTGTACGGCGTGTCGTTTGTCAGTCCTATCACAATTGCTGAAGTATCATAAGTCCTTACGGACAGTCCATCAGGGCTGCTGGCAACCGTGTAATAGAGCGGCAGTAAAACCCCGCCACTCTTCGATGGGGCTGTCCAACTCACCTCTGCCTGACCGTTGCCTGCTGTCGCGGTCACTCCCGTCGGCGCGTCAGGAACAGTCACCGTTACCGCTGGCGGAATCGGATTCGACGCGCAGGTTAGCAAACAACGGTTCTTGATGACAGCCACCCTGTCAGGCGCGTCACCGAAACTGTCATCCGAGCTTTCACTCACGACGGCGAACCAGATGCCGACATTGACGTCGGTATCCGCGATCCCATCCTCGACACCCGTGACGGTTACCGTCTGGGGCGTGTTCCAGTTGGATGGGGTAAAGGTGATTTTGGAGGGCGACACTGTGATCTCGCCTGTGTCGTCGCTGGATACCGAGACCACAACGTCGGATGCCGGCTGGGAGTTAAGCAGTACCGGAATGAATGATTTCCTGCCGCTATCGGTGGTATAGACGCCACAGCAGTTATTGTTATCGCCCAGAAGCTCGCCGAACAGGATGCCTTCGGGAATCCCCGTAATCCGAACATCTACCCAACTATCGTCTGTCGCAAATCCAATCACCTCGACCGTCACGGCATCCATTCCGTTGGTGAAGGTGTAGGTTTGGCCCTGGTTCAGGAACGCATCGGACAGTTCGCCGATGTCGCCGGAACTGCGCGCAGTCGCCTTTCCGGGCTTATCGAATCCGTACGCAGTTCCTGGATTTCCGTCCAGGAGGATAGTCGCTTGTGTGCCTGCGTGGTCGGGGTAATCGGCATATATCAAGACGCCCTGAGGATTGATGCCCGTCGCGATGCCCCAGAAATCCGTATGAAAGCTCTGTAAGTTTCCGATGCTCCCAGGCGTGGAGGTGGATATTCTCCAGTCGAACCCATAGGGGCCTCGATACTCGATGATCGCTTCTGAGGATAAAATTGTGCTCGCCAGGTTTGCGCCATTGAGTTCGATATCGAATGGCAAGTCGATGAAGAGGCCGTGTTTGGTTTCGACCGTGGCGTTGGTGTATGAATCTGGGGATGTCTCCAACAGTCCGATTCTGTACGTTCCGTTGGAAGCAACGCTCCTGACCTCGTTGGAGGTCAGCCAACCGAGGTCCCTCTTCATTCCCGCATCCGGATGACTGGCCCACCACCGACTGCCCATGACTGAAAACGGGTTTGCGTAGCTGTTAATGGTCTTCGCTGTTCCGGCAGTAGTCGGGTTGTCGTAGTAGCCCACTGCGTGTCCAGATATGCCCAGAGCGTGAATCAATTCATGCGCCCAGGCGTCGTTCGGTCGGATCGGATACCACTGAGTATCGAAAGTCGGCCACGGCTGAGCCAGGGAGTTTATCAGCCGGACGAAGGCAGGCGATCCTGTGCCTCCCTGTTGTGCCATACTCCGTGTCCCGTAATCCACTAGCGCGTTCACTGCGATTACGTCATATGTGGACAGATCGTAAGTGTCGTCAAAGACATCCACGGCGTAATCGTAGATTTGCGGATCAGTCATAGCCTTCAACTGATCAATCGTTGTGGTTGAGGTGATCTCGTGCCATCCGTACACGTTTCCCTGGATGGCCTCTCTTGAGAAGGATGCTTCCTTGATAAAAGTGTTGATGCTCCTATCATGCTCGAATATCAGACTCGCCAGCGTGGATGACGAGTAACGCCCCCCGAACTCGGACACGAAACTGCTGCCTCCGATGAGCGTTGAGAAGTCGAGGCCAGGGTGCGCGTCCAGCAACAGGAACGCGACTCTGTGTATTTTCGTGTAGCCGCCTTCGGGGTTTGTGAATGCGTCTGGGGTGATTGCCGCAGAGGAGGTGGAACTCGGGCCTGTGCCGTCCGCGTTGGCGGCTTCGACTGAGAATGTATAGGCCGTGGCGTTGGTCAGTCCCTTGAGCGTGGTTGATGTGGCCGTGGATGTAGCCGTCAGGCCTCCAGGGTTGGAAGTGATGGTGTAGCTGGTGATCGAACTGCCGCCGTCAGACGCCGGAGCCGTCCAACTGACGACCGCCTGCCTGTCTCCGGCGATGGCTGTCACATTGCCCGGAGCGTCAGGAATCGTGCGGGGTGTCGCAGCCCCGGAGGCGCCGTTGTCCCCGTTTCCAGGATCGGCGTGCCCCGTGCCAAAGGAGAATGCGATAGCCACCAAGACGAAAACTACCACCACGACGGACCCGAACCTGGGGGACATGCTAACCATCCCAATTAACTTTGGAGTAGCGATTCTTGGCCTGAATGTCTCACGAAGAAGGTCAAAGACGACTCGACGCTGGTCGAATCGTGCGTTTACTATAACGCTTTTTACGATGGAATGGTCCAGGCGGTCGGTTCTGGCTATGCCTTCAGGATGTCGCGTTTGGACAGGACACGCTCCATAAGAGGACGCATGCCCAGGTCGGTGGAGATTTGCAGGGCCTCATCTAGCATGGCGGTTGCTTTCTCTGAATCTCCGAGTTCGTCGCGCTCCAGGAGCATGTCGGCGTAGTCGTGAAGGCTCCAGGCCAGTTCTGGTCGGTAGCCTGCGTTTCGGGTGAATCTGAGCGCATCTTCAAAATGCTCTGCGGCATCGCCCAATTCATTGAGAGCATGAGCCATAATACCCAAGATGCGATGGGAGTCAATCTGTGTGGTGGCGAAGCCCTCTGTGATCAATGCTTCGTAGTGCTCCCGAACCGACTCAACGTCACCTGTCTGTGCTGCCATCAATCCCAGCCCTACTCGACTGGGGAAGGCACGGTGGGGGTTTGCTCGCGGCGATGACAACACCGTTTCACCGGCCTTGCGAGCCAACTCGAAGTTTTCGGTTGCGCCGGATATTCGTCCGGCCAATCCGATCGCGTATGGAGGCATCGAGAAGGCGTTGGTGGCGCCTGGCGTTGATTTGCCCACAACTTCGATCAGACGAGAGGTCATGGCGGCGCTGATGTCAGCCTCGCCTGTTTCCGACTCCATCACTAACCTGTAGCCCAAGAGAACAGCATCGTCTGGCGAAGCCGACAGACCACGGTCGCTGAATTCCCTGGCGCGCTCCCAATCTCCTTCAGCCATGAATGCCAGCGCGTTAGCATCGCATACCGTTGCCAGTCTGTCGATGTCTCCTAACTTCTCGGCGGCTTTCAAAGCCACTTCACCATTCATCTTCGCTTCAGTTGATCTGCCATCGACCGTGAGAGAAAAGGTCAAGTTCATTCGCGCGAACGATTCGTCCCAGGGACTTTCGATTGACTGGAGCAAGTCAATGGCATCAAGCGCGGTTGATATTGCGCTCTCAATGCGTCTAAAGAACGAATCGACACCGCTGGCGCTTGTCAGTATCCTGAGTCTTAGACGAGCGTCGCCGTGCCGTTCAGCAATAGCAATAGCGCGGTCGAACGCGACCTGGGCGCCGTCATAATCACCAAACCTCACGCCCAGGTCTCGGCCTCTTAAAGCTTGCAGCCATCCGGCTTCAATCGACTCGGGAGACACAAGGGCCAGCGCTCGGACCCTCAAGGGCGCGATGCCATCTGAGAGCGCCCCTCCCGTAGTAACCACACTGGCCACAGCGGCTGCGCGGCTTGAGTCACCTGATTCCTCGTAGTAGTCAAAGGCCGCGTGAAGATGTTCTAGAGCTTCGTCCACACGGAGCATCATATTCTCAGCCTGGCCGAGGCCGAAGAGAATGTCGGCGGTCTCGGAATCCATCGGCTGACCTGCCTTGCCGGAAAGGGCCTGCTGAAAGTGCACCAGAGCATCCTCATGGGCGTAGGCGGTCAGGGCTTGTGCACCGGCCAGCTTTGAGTAAAGCGCCATCTTTTCAGACCCGAGCGCTGCCTCGGCCTGGGCGAAGTGTAGGGCCAATTCCGATGCGTGACGCTCAATATCGGCCTGGTACATCTCTTCCAGCGTTTCGGCAATCCGGGCGTGTAGCCTCACACGACGGGTCAGCGACAGCTCTTCGGCCAGTGTTTCCTGTATCAGGGCGTGAGTAAACTGGTAGCGTCCGATGGTCGTGGGCATCTCTTCGATTACCCGGGCGTCCAGACCTTCTTCCAGCACGTCGAGGAGCATATCCTCTGTAAGATCGTCCACCAGCCTGTCCATCTGTCGTAACTCGAACTCCCGACCCACGACCGAGGCCACGGTTAGAACCTCGTTGCATCGGGCTGAAAGCTGATTGAGTCTGCGACCTATGACTTCTCTAATACCTTCCGGGATACGGACCGTCCAGGACTCGCGGTGGACCAAGGAGCTGTCTGGAGAAAGCTCACCTTCTTGGACCAGCAGTCTCACGATCTCAGTGACGAACAGAGGGTTGCCCTCGGTCTGAGTGTGCACCGCGTCCACAAGGCTGGCCGGGGGCGTAAGACCGGATGTCACCTCGATAAACCGCTCTACATCGGTGTGGTTCAGTCCTCTGAGCAACACCCGGTTGAACAACCTCTCGCGAGTCAGGTTTCCCAGAGCTTCGGCCAGGGGATGACGTCGGTTAAGCTCCACATCTCTGTAAGTGCCGACAAGAAGCATCCTTGCCCCGGTCAACTCTCGCACCAGGAACTGCATGAGGGACAGCGATGGTTGATCAGACCAATGCAGGTCATCAAGGACCATCACCAGCGGCTGACGTTGTGACGCAGCTTTAAGGAAGGTGGTGATGGAGTCGAAGAGCCTGAAACGCGCCGATTCTGGATCGTCTATGTGCGGTGGCCTGGGGAGTCCTGGCAATCGATCTCGGACATCGGAGACGATTTCGGCTATATCGGCGGCGCCCGTTCCCATCTCGGCGCTTATCTGTTCGGGGTCACGTTCCCGAACGTAACTTCGGATGGCCTGGACCCAAGGCCAGTAGGGCGGGACTCCCTGCTCCTCGTAGCACCGGCCCCACAGCACCTGGCATCCTCGTAATCCGGCGTATGTCGCCAATTCTTGAGCGGTGCGGGTCTTTCCGATGCCCGGCTCCCCGACGAGCGTGACCATGCGGCCTCGGCCTCCAAGAGCGTCTTCGAGGGCGGCTTTGAGGTCGTCCATCTCTCGCTGTCGGCCCACGAACACATCACCCGCCAGCGAGTCCAGAACGTTGACTGCCTGTTCTGGCTCAGTGATACTCTGCTCTGAGGGTGATGCGTCCACGGCTTCCAGAGCGGCCAGAACGTCAGGTGCATTCTCCGGCCTCTCCAGCGGGTTCTTGGAAAGCAGGCGCATGATGAGGGCTTCGAGAGGTCGAGGGCAATCTGAACGGTGCCATGTCGGAGCCACCGGAGGGGTGTTGATGTGCTGACCGATGATGGCGATGTTGTCGTCACCCAGGAAGGGGGGTCTCCCGCACACCATCTCATAGAGCATCGCTCCCAGGGAATACAGGTCTGCCTTCGGCGTGACCTCGCCTCCCATCGCCTGCTCTGGAGGCATGTAGGAGACAGTGCCCACCATCATGCCCTCGGCAGTCAGGCGCGAGCGATCCATTGCCACGGCAAGGCCGAAGTCACCGATCTTGGCGACGCCGTCGGCTGTGAGCCAGACGTTTCCGGGCTTGAGGTCACGATGGACGATGCCTCGCGAGTGCGCGAACTCCAGACCTCGACAGGTCTCAATGGCTATGGAGATGGACTGCTCCAGGGACAGCTTTCCACCCTCGGCATCCTCCAGGACGCCTTCGACATCGCCGCCTCCCATGAGTTCGGTGACCATGAAGGGCTGGTTCTCATGATCGCCCAGGTCGAACACCGTGACGATGTGAGGATGAGAGCCGAGCCGTCCCATCGCCTGAGCCTCGCGGGAGATGCGAGTCCGGGAGATGGCGTCCAGTCCATCGGTTTTGATGAGAGCGAAGGCGACATCTCGATCAAGCAAGGTGTCCTGAGCGAGATAGACCATCTTCTTCCCGCCCTCGCCTAGGAACCTTTGAACCTGGTAGCGTCCATCGGAGAAAGACGTTGGTTGTTCAGCGCTGGGGGCAGCAGGGGATGTTGGAAGGCTGGATTCTTCTGAGCTAGACGCGGCTGATGCCGGGACCGATTCAGGGTCAACCCGACGCTGGGCGAGTCGAAAGAAAGTCTTGGCGTCGTCGTCATCGGGATCAAGATCGAGAACCTGTTCAGACAGCCGAAGCGTCGTTTCCCAGTCTTCCTGGTCGGCTGCTTCCTCGATTTGGTCTAATAGTCGGTCAATGCGTCGCTGTATTCGTTCGCTTGGCATGTAAGGTGGCCCCCCGTTCACGGCGAGTTTAGCAAGGGGTGTAGGTATGGTCAAGCGACCTATTAAAGACGTAAACAGCGCAACATAAGAAAGAAATGGTGGGTGCGCCTTATGACAAAATGCCCTCTCTCCGTTTCACTGGAGAGAGGGCATCCACATTCGGGTTCAGTAACTTTAACTAAGACTGATAAACTCCCGCTAACGCTCCGAGTCCAGGTAGTAGGACTCCCTCACCAGTCTCACGAACTCCAACACGTCGGTGTCGAAGGGCAGCATTTCCAGCAGTTCCTCGGCATGGGTCATCACTGCCGCAAGACTGCCTTCCCGTGCCCAGTAGCTCTCTCTCAGGACCTCGGCGTACTCGGCCACGACAGCGGCAAGCTGGAATCGTGGGAGCGCGTCGGCGAACTCCAACGTGAAGTCGCCAAGACCGAACTCCCGACCCAACTCGATCACTGCTCCTGCGTCGATGTCCTCGTATCGAAGGTACGCAATCCCTATCGGTCCGGCCGCTTCGGGTTTTAGCTTCAACTCGTACAGCGCCGTGACCGTGTGATTGGCTCCGACCTCGCCGGCGTCAACCTCATCGTTTCGGAAGTCCTGGTCTGCAACGTAACGGTTCTCGTAGCCCAGAAGCCTGTAACGGCTCACCACGTCAGGGTTGAAGTCCACCTGCACCTTGGCGTCTTTCGCGATGACCTGGAGTGTCCCCGTCAGGTTCTCGACGAACACCCGTCGGGCTTCCTGAATGGTGTCCACGTAGCTGTAGTTTCCATCTCCATTGTTGGCCAACTGCTCCATCAGAATGTCGTTAAAGTTTGCCATGCCGACCCCGATGGTGGACAGCGTGACGCCCTGATCGACGTAACCTCGGATAGTCTTCAGGATGGACTCGGGGCCGGTGCGCCCGACGTTGGCAACTCCGTCGGAGAGCAGGATGACTCTGGTGATTCGTCCAGGCTCGACGTGGTTCGCGGCCATTTTGTAGCCCAGCTTCAGGCCATCCTCGGCATTGGTGGAGCCGTGGGGGATCAATTTTTCGATGGCATAGGTTATATCGATCTTGTCATCCGCTCCGGTGGGTTCCAAAACAGGGCGGGCGACGTTTCCGTACTCGACGATGCCAACAGTGTCGTTGGGGCCAAGCTGGTCCACTAGCATGTTGAGCGACCGCTTGACCAGCTCAATTCGGTTGTCTCGACCCATTGATCCAGAGGTGTCAACGACGAATATCAGCGTCGCGTCCTTGCGGTTCTCTGCCTTGATTTCCTGGCCCTGAAGACCGATGCGCACGAGCCAGTGGTTGTCTGTGCCAAAGGGAGACGGCGAGCCATCGACCTGAATGGCGAAGGCTCCCTCCTCAGGTGGGGCGTACCCCTGATCGAAGAAGTTCACGAACTCTTCAACGCGAACAGCGTCGGGGTTGGGGAGATGTCCCTCGTTCACAAACCGTCGGGCCAGAGTGTACGAGGCAGTGTCTACATCCATCGCGAAGGTGGACAGATGATCGTCCTCGGTGTCGATGAAGGGGTTGACGCCGTAATGCTTGAAGAATTGCAGGTCGTAGGCGGCATCGTTAACCGTGGCTGTCCCGCCCGACGAGAATCCGTCGCTGGCCTCCGATGACGCCACGGCCTGGGCGAACATTGACATAGGAGCTGGAGCGGGCATGGGAACGGGGGACGCCGCTGGCCCTGAAATCGCCGCCAACGCCTGAACCGACGTCGACACAGAGGCTGGGGCGGGAGCGGCCGGCGCTGGCGCGGCTGGCCTAGCCGTCGAGGCGGCTGCGGCCGGTTGGACTGGCGCTCTCGATTGGGCTGATGGCGCCGGCGCGGGCGCCGCAGCGGGGGCAGCGGGTTCATCTGGTTCCAAACTTGACGAACACGCCACCAACAGGGGAATCGCCACTAACAACATTCCAACAATCGCGACTAACAGCTTTGAATTCATTCTCATGTCTGATCCCTCCCTGATTGAGTGTCTCGCTAAGTTTTCCGCCGGTAACATGTATAGACGCCACACCCAACAGATTTGTTCCATTCCAAAAAGCAGATGTTCAGAATTCAGGTTTCCAGGCGTAAAAAGGACAGCAGCGTTCTAAATATTAGAACATATGTATTTACTTTCTGGCCTTTTCGTGATACACTTACGGCACGTTTCGCCGGTATTGCGGGAGCCTGCGAGGTCCTGATTTTGTCGGGAAACTGGCCCCGTTTTGTCCTAATTAACGATGGTCCCCCAGGGGTTAAGGAGACGCCCTGCATGATAAGATGAGCTTGCCGAAAGACGCTGTGATTTTGCCGAATGTAATGAACAGGATGAGGATTATCTCTGGAGCTGAAGATGGATAAGAAAAAGCAAGAAGCCCTGGAAGTAGCCATAGGACAGATAGACCGCGAGTTCGGCGGCGGCACGATCATGCGCCTGGGCGCAGATAGTGGAGTAGCTGCCGTGGAATCCATTCCCACCGGGTCGCTGACTCTGGACCTGGCCCTAGGTATCGGCGGCATCCCTCAGGGACGGGTGATCGAACTATTCGGCACCGAGTCCTCGGGCAAATCAACCCTGTCCTATCACATGATGGCCTCAGCCCAACAGCAGGGCGGAGTCGCCGCCTACATTGACGCGGAACATGCCCTGGACCCCAGCTACGCAGTCAGGTGCGGCCTTGATCTGGATAGCCTGCTGGTGTCCCAGCCAGATAGCGCTGAGCAATGCCTGGAAATCTGCGAGTACCTGGTGCGAAGCAGCGCCGTGGACATCGTGGTCGTTGACAGCGTTGCGGCGATGGTCCCCAAGGCAGAGATAGACGGCGACATGGGAGATACTCACGTCGGGCTTCAGGCGCGACTCATGTCTCAGGCTCTGCGCAAGTTGACCGCCGCCATCGGACGCTCGAACACCTCCGTGGTCTTCATCAACCAGATTCGCGAGAAGATAGGCGTCATCTGGGGCAGCCCCGAGACCACCCCCGGCGGACGCGCCCTGAAGTTCTATAGCTCCGTTCGCCTGGACCTGCGCAGGATCGAGTCCATCAAACAGCAGGGCGAGATCATCGGTTCCAGAGTCAGGTGCAGGGTGGTCAAGAACAAGGTCGCTCCTCCCTTCCGGGTCGCCGAGTTCGACATCATGTTCAATCAGGGCATCAGCAAGGAGGGCGAGCTTGTCGAGCTTGGCACCGAGCATGAAGTCCTTAAAAAGAGCGGGTCTTTCTACTCCTTCGGCGAGACCAAGTTGGGCCAGGGCAAGGAGAACGTCAAGGTTTTCCTGAAAGAGAACCCGGACATAGCTCTGCAGGTCGAGGCGTTGATAAAAGCGGCGGTCGAGCCGACCCCTGAGCCACCACTCGAGGAAGAAAAGGTTGAGGAAGAAGGCGTGCTGGCGACTGTGGGAGTCGAAGAGGGCGACTAGAAGCCCTCGGATTGCCCAAATCTGAATATCCGAATCGGTGAATGAGAGGGTCCGCATGATTGGCAACAACGCCACTTTGCGGACCCTCTCGGTTTCCAGATAAACTGCGATTCATCTCGCCATTCTGACTCGCGGCGAAAAATCCGGTCGCGAAAACGACAATCGTTGTAATACACGAGACCAGATGCTTCACTCGGTTCAGCATGGCGTCATGAGCTTTCATCATCAAGATCACTCCACATTACGAGCCAGACATGAGCGACGACCGACAATACCAGAAGGCCCGTGACGCGGCGCTTCGACTGCTCACCCACCGACCTCGCAGCGAGGCCGAGGTGAGCCGCCGCCTGGCTCAGCGATTTCCTGACGACATCGTTGACCGGGTGGTCGCGTCCCTGCGAGAGCAGTCCTTGCTCAACGACGATGAGTTCGCCCGATTGTGGACCGAGAGCCGCGACAATCACAACCCACGCAGCGCTGCCGCAATTCGCCGAGAGTTAGTTGACAAAGGCGTCTCCAAAGCCATCGCAGAGGAGGCCGTGGCAGAAGTGGACGATTCTGATGGCGCCTACCGCGCCGCCGTCAAATTCTCCCGACGACTGGCTGGAGCGGAGTATGAGTCCTTCCATCGCCGACTGTGGGGGCACCTCCAACGTCGGGGATACAACGCGTCGGTGTCCCGACAGACGGCCGCTCGGCTTTGGGAGGAGATGGGCGGAGATTCGAAAGACTCCGAAGATTCGGACTTCGACTGACCTTCGAATTGCCGATACGCGAGTTAAGCTTTCCCTTGATTCGCGAGGTGAGAACGAACACGGTCGATAAAATGGACGAATCATTGGACGCCATCGACGAGTCGTTGGAATCAGAGAATATGTTTGGTGTGCGCTGCGCGGCAGGCCTCAGGAGGACTGGCAGGGTATCGCACAACACCGTGCCATCAGACAGA
>JASLRP010000417.1 GCA_030743915.1 SAR202 cluster bacterium
ATAAAAGTGATTAAACGACAAGAGACGGATATATGCCTAAACATTTAGCAGAACCTGCACAATTTCGCAAGAGGGAAAGTCTAGGAAGATTGTTGCCTGGAAGACGATACGCCGGGCGCAATCTCAATTCGAGCAAGCTTCGTGCTGAATTGGGTCCAGAATCGCTGAAGTGAGAGTTGCAAATGTGACGGCGCATATGAGCATGTTGCAGGAATCGCATCTGGCAGAGGCCAGTTGAACCACAAATCCGCGTTCGTTATGCTCACGGACGAGACGTTTCGCCAAGCGCAAATCGCCTGAAACGAAAAAGAGGTGTGTGGGCCGAGCGTCAGAAGAACTGAGTCAGGGATGGTGTGGTGAGGAGCCTTCCGTGACGGTCGCTCGGCCCTGCCTATTATATACGAAGACGAACGACTATTGGTTGCGTGCTGACCGACATGCTTTAACGGACGGAGGAATTCAAGCCCCAACCGTGTGTGAAGATGCTGAGAGAGGATGGACTGGTCTGGATGGGCAGAACGAATGGCCGACCACCTTTTACCCTGAATAAATAACACCGCCGTCTACAGCATTACTTTTCAACAGGCCAAACTCAATCTTCTCTTCACACCCCTGTTGTTCGCCAGCGAAACTCTCTGACTTTGCGACCCTGATGATAGACTGTGGATGTCGAAGATTCAGGATTGCCACAGATTACAATAGAGGAGGTTTTCTGCGATGGCAGACTATATGTACCACGTTCAGATGGATATACCTGCTGAGTTGGAGGACGACTTCAATCGCATCTATGACACCCAGCATGTGCCCAACATTATCGCGGTGCCAGGTGTGGACAGTTGTACCAGGTATCGAATCGAATCAGGCGATACGGACGGCGTAGCCAAATACCTCGCCATATACGAAATCGACTCGCCAGACCTGCCCAACACTGACGCCTGGAAAACTGCCTCTGACATGGGAGACTGGATCACTCAGATACGACCCTTCGCCACCAACCGCTCTCGTGTCGTGTACAAGCACGTAGCCTGATTGGCCTAGGCACAAAGCGAGGACTCGACAACGAAGTCGATAGAGCTACAATTCGGACTGGGCATGAATCTGGGCGAAAGAGTATCGCCTTGAGATTGCCATGATGGACTGGAGTTTGGGCCGGGTTGCTGTCAAACGGGGGTTCAAGCAATCAGAAGATGGTCGTCGGCTAGCCGTGGATTTGTGACTGGTCGGGGTGGGCAGGATCGAACTGCCGACCTCCTGTTCCCAAAACAGGCGCGCTACCGCTGCGCTACACCCCGAACGGACTAGTATTTAGGTTACAGGTTCTTGCATCGCAGGGTAAAGCTCTTTTTCATATCTCAGGGTTGCGGGTGTGCCAATCGGTGGCCTGCTCGTAGGCATGGCCGACACGGAACAGGGTTTCTTCGGCGAAGGGTTTACCGATGATCTGAATGGCCATCGGCAGGCCTGCGTCAGAAAACCCGCATGGAACTGACAGTGACGGAAGCCCAGCCAGGGCCGCAGGGCTTGTGTAGCGTCGGCGACTGAGGTCCAGTCGGCTTTGATAGTAGCCTCCGGGAGAGCCTGTCGCAGATTCAATGGTCGGTGAGATGGTTGGGCCGGACGGCATTATGATGACGTCGAATTGGTCCAGCGCTTCTAGCATCTCCTGTCTGATCAATTCTCGCGCTCGCTGGGCGCGGAGGTAGGCGCTGGCAGGAGTCAATGTGGCGGACTCCAAACGTGTCCTGGTGCTCCAGTCGTAGTCGTCGCCGCGGGTCTTGAGCCAGTCGGAGTGGAATGCCGCCGAGTCAACGTCCGCGATGGCCAGAAACACCGAGCCGCTCTGAGCAGATGTCGGCAGGGAGTTGCGTTCTGCCTCGACGCCCAATTCCTCCAACAGAGTGACGGCCTTCTCGGCGCTGGCTTTGACCTGTGGGTCCAACCCGCTGAATTCAAACATCTCGTCAGGCAAGCCAACCCTGATGCCTCGAATCGAGTTGCCCAGGGCGGCAGTGTAGTCTGGGACGGGTTCCGAGCTGGTGGACGAATCACGAGGGTCATGACCTGCGATGGCCCTGAGCATGAGAGCGCAGTCTTCCACCGTGCGGGTCATGGGGCCGATGGTGTCCATTGACCAGCACATGGGCACGACCGCATGCCGCGTCACTCGACCGTAGGTGGGCCGCAGTCCGACGATTCCGCAAAATGCGCTGGGACCCCGGACAGAACCGCCCGTGTCGGAGCCAAGAGAGCCAGCAGCAAGGCCGCCCGCGGTGGCGACGGCCGATCCACTGCTGGAACCTCCCGCTGAGTGCAGGGTGTTCCAGGGGTTGCGGGGCGTGCCATAAGGGTGATTGATGGTGCCTCCAATGGCGAACTCGCTGAGGTTCAGTTTTCCCAATAACGGGGCGCCAGCGGCGCTCAACCGCTCAATGATGGTCGAATCGTGGTCGGGTATGTTGTCGGCCAGAACCTTGGAACCGGCGGAGGTCAATACTCCCTTGGAGCTGATGATGTCCTTTACGGCCACGGGCACACCATGGAGCGGGCCAGTATGCCGACCGGCCTGAATTTCGGATTCGGCCTGGCGCGCGCTGGACAAAGCCTGTTCGCCGGTCACGGTGATGTAGGCTCCGAGATTCTCGTTCAGGTTGTCGATCCGGTCCAGATACGCCTCGGTGAGTTCGACAGGGGAAAGCCTGCGATTTTTGATCTCCTCGCCGGCCTGCGCAATAGTGAGTCTGTGGAGGTCAGGGCTAACCATTGTCACTCTCTTCATTCACCGAGAAGCTTTGCGCGGGGTCTACGCTCATCAGTTTTTCGGTAGGGATTTGATCTAGCTCAGTCAGAATGCCCGAGAGCCTGGACGCGATGGTCTCGGCCCGAGCTTCGTCGATTTCCAGCCCTGCTGCCTTTGCCATCTCGTATATGTCTGCTCTATTGAGGTCCGTCATGTTCAGTCTCCCGAAGTCAATGCAGCCCGCGCTGTGGGCGCCGCTTCAGACATCCGGCGACCTTCCGGAGGCGGATTGTTTCGCCAATCGGTCAGTTCCGGCGCAGTCTTCATGACGATCAGGACGGGCCCTTCTTCCTGTAGGACCTGCCCAATCTCAGTGGCCCAGTCCTCCAGGTTGTCGAATTCGTGAGTGATGGCGTATCCGGCGGATTTCGCCAGATGTTGCCAGTCGATGGCCCCAGAGTTGGGCACAGGCTGCCCGCCGGTCATAGCGTAGATGCCATTATCCAGCACGATGTGATAGAAATTCTTGGGAGCCTTTCCTGCCACAGTCACAAGAGAGCCGAGGTTCATCAGCAGGCTGCCGTCGCCGTCCCAGACAATGACCCGTCTTTCGGGTTGGGCCAGCGCCACGCCCAGCGCCATCGACGACCCCTTGCTCATTGCGGGTATTGGCAGGTCCAGTGTGACGTCGTCGGTCACGTCGTCCCACGCTCCCACGGATGTCTCAGTGGTCAACACGATGTCACCTTGTCGGTGTTCGAGCACAGAGCGCATCGCGTCTCTCATTTCAATCATATGCCGCTCCTTTGTTTGTTTGGCCCGGATATTGGCGAATGCTGTACTCTGAGCTTGCGC
This sequence comes from SAR202 cluster bacterium, assembly GCA_030743915.1. Lineage (GTDB taxonomy): Bacteria > Chloroflexota > Dehalococcoidia > Lucifugimonadales > UBA1123 > UBA1123. The sequence continues at coordinate 3,593 of JASLRP010000417.1, forward strand.
CAGACGCAATTCCCGATAGCCGTTCTGGTTGCATACCCTTTGCGACTGAAGGTTGAACATCAGGTCAGAATTCACTCGTTTCGATAGCGCAGCTATTCTATCATGTGGAAGCGAGTCCAGATGCAGGATTCCAGATGCAAGTTTGAAATAACCTATTACTTCCTCTAGTTCAAGTGTTTATTAATATGCCAGATTTACGTCCGTCGACTTTTTTGAATCTTGGATGTATTTGATGTGATTGTTGGGCGGTGGTCGGCATGGGTTCTGCAAAATGAGCGAATCCCTTGGTTAGTGATTCGGGACAAGTGATTGAAATGAGTTATAACAATGCGTAGTGAGCACGAGAATGATAAGGAAACATCACATGCTATAATACCATTGTCGAAAAACGTTGACTTTCCCAATTATGGAGGAACCAAATGGATCTGAACGGAAAAGTCGCTGTGGTGACCGGGGCAGGGCGAGGCATTGGTCGCGCGATTGCTGAGAAAATGGCTGAATATGGGGCCAGGGTTGTCGTAGCAGACCTAGCGGTTGATGCAGTAGTTAGAGTTGCTGAGGACCTGACTCAAGACGGACATGAGGCCGAGGCCATAGCCGTGGACGTAACGCGAGCGTCATCTGTAGACCGCATGGTGCGCGGAACGGTGGCGCGTTTTGGCCAGGTGGATATCCTGGTTAACAATGCCGGAGTTATCGCCGCTCCTGGGTGGGAAGATCGCAACCGGCCCAATGACCGCGACTGGGACGTCATTTACTCTGTGAATGTAAAGGGTGTGGCCAAGACCACAGATGCCGCGGTGAGGCGAATGCGCCAGCGACAATATGGCAAGATCGTGAACATCGCTTCTGTCGCAGGCAGACAGGGCGCGCCGGGCAATCCGCCCTACAATGTGTCGAAAGCTGGCGTGATCAGCCTGACACAGGCATACGCTCAAGAGTTGGCGTCTGACAACATCAACGTGAACGCCATCTGCCCCGGTCTGCTCTGGACCCCGATGTGGGAACGTATCGCCAGACGCACGATCCGATTGGACGAGTCGATGGGCAGAATCTCGCCGCGACGGGCCTTTGAGCGCATCGTCGGCGAGCGTATTCCTCTGGGACGAGAACAGACCCCCGAGGATATCGGCAATCTGGCCGTGTTCCTCGCCTCCGACCTGGCCGAGAACATCACAGGACAGGCTATCAACGTAAACGGCGGATCACGGATGGATTAGTCTGCAGTCACGCACGTAGATTTCAGGAATCCGGCATTCTGGAATCCATATTCTGAGATTTGGATAACGGGATAAATCTGGTCGTAGCAGTCACGGATTGCCGAGCCAACGACCAGATTCATCAACTTCCTCGACCCGTCCCAGAACCGATCAAGTTCGCGGCTTCTTGCCCGTCTTTTCTTCGTAAAGTTTCCACGTCAGGTCGTTGAACGGGTAGTATTTGCCAGGCGAGCACTGCTCGATTTCCAACTGGGCTTTGATGACTTCCTCGACGGCTTCACGTTCATGAGCGATCTCGATTACCTCATCCACCACGCTTCGAGGCACGACCACTGCGCCATCGTCGTCACCCACAACCGCGTCACCGGGACGCACCAGCACGCCGCCGCATTGTATGGCATCGTTCACCTGCCAGGGCCAGAACTCGGCAGGACCTTGCTTGGCCGTGGTGCTGGCGGAGTACACAGGGAACCCGTAATCCTTGAGGGCAACACTGTCCCGCGCCGCGCCATCGGTGACCAGACCGCCTGCCTTCCTTTGCATCATGCGCATAAACTTGATGTCGCCGCCCACGGAACTGTACTTCCAACCCATTGCGTCAATCACCAGGACCTCTCCGGGGCCACACAGTTCGATGGCGACATACTCTGCTGACTGGTCCCCTTTCGGCTTGTCGGCGACGAGGTCGGGCCTGTGAGGAACGAACCGGAGCGTGACGGCCCTGCCCGCCATGTGCTGGCCTTCCTGCAGGGCCCTTGCTCCTTCGATATAGCTCATCGGCCAGCCCTTCACCCATAAGCCGTCAATGAGCGTTTGAGTAGGGATTTTCTTGAGAGTATCCAGAGTCTCGTCAGAGATCGGGGGTAGATCGGTCATGGTCGCTCCTCTCAGAGTTGTATTCGGCGGATATTGTAGGCGCTCCGGGTCCTCGAAACAATGCCGGAGCGCAACACTTTTCAAATGTGACCGAAATTTCATGGCATCGGATTCATATTTGAAGTAGTATAGCGGCATTGTCGGAAACAGCGATTCTGGAGGGATAGATCGGATATGGCAGGCATTCAGGTAGCGCCCGAGGTCAAGGAAGGCAGAAATCAGCTAGCGGTAACGGTGGTTCTGGGGCATGCCATAAAGCACATATACAACTCGGGCCTGTCCACGATTTTGCTGCCAGAGATCAAGCTGGGTCTTGGCCTGAGTGCCACACAATTGGGAACATTGGCGTTCTCTCGGCAGATGGCCGGGTGGTTCACCACCGTGGGCGCCGGATACTTGGGAGACAGGTTCGCGAACAAGGCGTCGTTGATGCTGGGCATCTCGATGACTCTGATGGGCATATCCTACTTCTTCGCCGGATTCGCGCCCAATTACTGGGTAATGCTGATTGCCATGCTTCTGGTGGGCATCGGGCCATCCATGTACCATCCTCCGGCCATCGGAGCGTTGTCGCGCAGATTCCCAGACAAACGCGGATTTGCCATTTCGCTTCATGGCACCGGCGGCAGTGTTGGCGAGGTTTTGGGCCCGCTGATAACAGCGGGAGCATTGACGTTCCTAATGTGGCAGGAAGTGCTGAAGATCAGCCTGTTTCCTGCGATCCTCGCTGGCTTCATGATATGGAGCATGATGCGCAGCGTGCGCGGCGAGGTCGCCAGCAGCGACTCTACTAGTGACTACTTCAAGTCAATTGGCGCGCTGTTGAGGAAAGGCCGGCTGGCCATATTGGTAGCCGTCACGGCGCTGAGGAGCATGGGGCAGGCGGCGATCATGATCTTTCTGCCTGTCTATCTGCGGGAGGACCTGGCGTACTCTGCGGCCACAGTCGCCATTTATCTGTCAATGGCTCAGGTCGTGGGAATGTTCGCCCAGCCCGCGATGGGG
>JASLRP010000418.1 GCA_030743915.1 SAR202 cluster bacterium
CGAACTGCTCCCTGGGTATCAGGTTGCGGGCGATGATCAGTCGCTGGATTTCAGACGTTCCTTCGTAGATTTCCATAATCTTGGCGTCGCGGTAGTACCGCTCGACGTCCGTTGGCGCGAAGTACCCAACGCCTCCGTGAATCTGAACGGCCTTGTCAGCATTCTCAACCGCGACCCTTGAGCAGTAGAGTTTTGCCATTGAGGCTTCGGTGGCGAAGGGCTGGCCGGCGTCACGCAAGGTCGCGGCCTTTTGGACGAGGAGCCGGGCAGTCTCGACGGCAGTTGCCATGTCCACGAGCATCCACTGCAACCCCTGAAAGTCCGCGATACGTTGGCCGAAGGCCCGTCGTTCCTGGGCATATTTCAGAGCGGCATCGTAGCAGGCTTGAGCAAGACCGACGCATTGCGCCGAGATGGAGATGCGGCTCTGGTTCAGCATCTCCATCGTCGCTCGAAATCCTTCGCCTTCGCTGCCAAGTCGGTTTTCCACCGGCACAGCGCAGTTATCAAAAACCACTTCCGCGGTTGACGACGCCCGGATGCCCATCTTCTTGCCCAGCGGATTGATGGTGAGGCCCGGCGTGTCTCGTTCCATAACCAGGGCGATGACGCCTCTGGTGCCGAGACTCCTGTCCATCGTTGCCAGCAGAACGAACACGTCTGCCTCGGGCGCGTTGGTGATGTACGTCTTGGAGCCGTTGAGGATGTAAGCGCCATTGGAGTGCGTGGCAGTGGTTTGAAGGGAACCGGCGTCGCTCCCGCCGCTTGCTTCGGTCAGAGCGAACGCCGCGATGCTGCGACCTGTCACCAGAGGCGGGATGAACTGGCGCTTTTGGCCCTCGGTCCCGAACATCTGGATGAATTCGACGGCAAGCGACAGATGAGCCGCATACGTGGTGCTGGTGGCGGCGCAGGCCCGGGCGATCTCTTCGATGGCTATCGCCACTTGCCGGGTGGTGCCGCCGCTTCCGCCGTACGCCTCGTCGACGCCTAATCCGAACAAGCCCAAATCGCCAAGACCGTGAACATTGTCCCAGGGGAACTCGCTGGTATCGTCGTAGTGGGCGGCGCGAGGGGCAATCTCTTTTTCGGCGAACTCGCGGACGGTGTTTCTCAGGATTAGCTCTTCTTCGGAAAGCAACTGACTGACCATGTCGTATCCTCTACTTGATGAACATGTTACGGATTTACTCTATGTGATGTTTGTCACGATGTCCAGCAGATCGAACTCTGGGGTTTTCAATACGACGAAGGATGGCAAGGTCAGGCGTCGCCAAACGTCCATCGGTTCGGTTCCGCTGTATCTGGAGAGCAACAGGCTGATTACCGTTCCGTGACAGACGACGATCACGTTAGACTCGTTGGCGTCTCGTATCGTCCGTTGGATTGCGGCGTCGAATCGGTCCAATGCTTGAATTGCGGTTTCCTGCCCATAGACCAGCTTTTCTGAGTTCGCGAAAAATCCCGAAATCGCATTGTCGAAATCCTCAGCTTTGTCGAGCCAGGGTTCGTTGTCGCGATGTTGTTCTTCCACGCCAGGTCGGGTGATGAAATTTGTCGCCAACTCTTCTGCCAGAAGCGATGCCGTGTCTCGCGCTTTGGGTTCCGTGCTTGAATAGATCGACGCTGGCGAATAAACCTTCAGTCGGTGAGCAAGCGGACGACACCGACGGCGTCCTTCCTCACTCAACCGCCATTCACTGGCAGGCGTGGACGCGCTCGTTTCAGGCATCGAATGTTTGACCAGAATCAGGGTATTTTCAGTGGGCGCGTCAGGCGATCGCAATTGCGCAACCCATCAGAAGGGCGAGAACTCTTGCTGCGCGCCGAAGACGCCTCTCAGGACGTCAGATATCTCGCCCAGGGTGGCGTAAGCCTCGACGCATTCCAGTATGACTGGCATGGTGTTGTCCGTGCCTTTGGCAACGTTCTCCAGCTTTTGCAGGGACTCCGCGACGGCGGATGCGTCCCGGTCTCGTTTGACTTGGGCAAGACGGTCCAACTGTCGCTGAGTCTGAGCCGGGTCGATGGTCTGAAGCTGCTCGATTGGCGGCGTTGGCGCCTGGTATCGGTTCACCCCGACGACGATGCGCTCCTCTTCCTCGACTTGCCGCTGATGGGCAAATGCGCTCTCGTGAATCTCGCTGATTTGGAACCCTGAATCCAGCGCTCCCAGCGCTCCTCCCATCTCGTCCATCCGCTGGATGTAATCGAACGCCTCGGACTCCAGGCGGTCGGTAAGACTCTCAATGTAGTAGGAACCAGCCAGCGGGTCCACCGTGTCTGTAACGCCCGTCTCGTGAGCCAGGACTTGTTGAGTTCTCAGGGATAGCTGGACCGATTCTTCGGTAGGCAGGGCCAGGGCTTCGTCGTAAGAGTTGACGTGGAGAGACTGAGTTCCCCCGAGAACGGCGGCCAGTGCCTGGACCGTCGTGCGAATGATGTTGTTGTCGGGCTGCTGGGCGGTCAAGGTCACGCCGGCGGTCTGGGTGTGGAACCGGCACATCCAGGATCGAGGATTCTTCGCCCCGAACTTCTCCCGCATGATCTTTGCCCACATCCGGCGAGCCGCTCTGTATTTGGCGACCTCTTCAAACAGATTACTCTGCGCCACAAAGAAGAACGAGAGACGCCCGGAGAAGGCGTCGATGTCTAAACCCGCGTCGATCGCCGCTTGGACGTAGGCGATGGCGTCCGAAAACGTGAATGCCAGTTCCTGGACGGCGGTGGCTCCAGCTTCGGCCATGTGATATCCGCTGATGCTTATGGTGTTCCAACGGGGAACGAATTCGGAGCAGTATTCAAACACATCGGTGACCAAACGCATGGAGGGTTGGGGAGGGTAGATGTACGTCCCGCGGGCTATGTACTCTTTGAGAATGTCATTTTGGACGGTCCCATTCAGTTTGTCTGCCGTTGTCCCTTGCTTTTTCGCGACGGCGATGTACAACGCAAGCATTATGGAAGCCGTCGCGTTGATCGTCATTGAGGTGCTGACATTTTCGAGAGGGATGCCCTCGAACAACAACTCCATGTCGGCGAGGCTTGAGATTGGAACTCCAGTCCTGCCGACCTCCCCTTGCGCCAGGGGATGGTCGGAGTCCAAACCCGTCTGGGTGGGCAAATCAAAAGCAATACTGAGTCCGGTCTGACCTTGCTCCAGGAGGTAGCGATTCCGGCGATTGGATTCCTCTGGAGAGGCCAAACCGGCGTACTGGCGCATGGTCCACAGACGACCCCGATACATGTTGGGCTGAATCCCCCGCGTGAAGGGATACTCGCCAGGATAGCCCAATCCGTCGGCGCCGTTCTGGTCTTCGCTGGTGTAGAGACCATCGACGTCAAGGCCGGAATTCGTCTCAAATTGCTCCTGGCGTTCGCCAAATCGCTTCCGAAGTGGTCCGAGGGTATTGTCCTGCCATTCTTGTTTGTTGTTGCTGGGCACGTTGGTCACTCCTGAAAGCGCTGGTTATGGTTCGGTTGAGAAGTCGCGTTGAGTTTAATTAACAGGCTATCTGGTGTCAATTTCTCAGGGCGTCGGAAACCGCAAGCAGGGCGTCCTCGTAGGATGGCCCTTCGCTGGGCAATCCGTGAGACGGGTGGCCCCAGGCCGTTTTGTGCCCGCCGAACACTGCGTAGCCAGCTCTGAGCCACAGGCAGTCCACATCCTGAAATCCTGCCTCGTCAAGCCACTTGAGATTGTCGAAGATCGTGTCGGGTATCTCGCTATCTTCTGGATATCTGAACAGGTTCCACTCGTCTCGCTGCACGATGTTAAACAGTTCGGAGGATCCAGTTTCGTTGACTGACTGTTCATGTGCAATACGGTCAAAAAGATCGGCGTGCAGGCTCCAGACTGAGGGCCTGCGCCCTGCGACAACGTCCACAATGAGCAAAGCTCCGCGCTCAGAGATGCGGTTGAACACATCCCGATACAGGCTCCGTTTTCCATTTGAATCAACATGGTGGATGACCAGGGATGACACCACAAGGTCAGCGCCATCGATGTAGTGATGCCACCCGTCGTTGGCGATGTCAAACGTCGCCATCTTTGCTCGGTTTCCGAACTCGGACAATCTCCTGGACGCCGCACCCAGCATCGCTGGAGAACCGTCCAGCGCCAACGCGGTCGCCTTCGGATAGAGGGTCATAATCGCTTTAGTGAGCCCGCCCTCACCACATGCGAGATCGACGAACCTGAATTTTTTTGTCGTTTTGAAAGGTATCTGGGTGATCAGGGCGGCTAGCTGCTCTCGCCGAGATGGCACAGCAACGTCCGCCAGTTGAGCGTAAGCTCGCGATTCGTCATCGGACCATTTGGAGTCGCCCTGCGTCATTGTCCAGAATCCATAAGCCGAAGCCGAACAGCCAACACCGGTGGTATTTCGTGGAAGTTATCCCAATCCAACGCATGTCTGGGGTCGGTCCCACCGAACACGGGTTCCTCGATGCCGTCCGCAACGAAACCCTGGTTGAAAAACACGTTCAATAGCACGCTTATCGGACGGTGAAAGTAGCGTTGAAGGACCGGTTGCCCGATGATCGCGACTCCCTCATATGCTGTGGGTTTGATGTAATGAGATATCTTGACCGCATAAGTATCGACGATGCGTCCGTCCTCCATCTCCACGCGTTCGACCGAGCGCGAGAGGTGGTTGGGGGAGTTGAAGGCGGGGTGCATCACAGTGAACACGAAACGACCGCCTGGTTTCAACAGGGCTGCAACTGATTCTGCAAGCGGCTCGACTTCAGCCATGTCCATGATCGCCATTCCGCAAGATATTGCGTCGAAAAAGTGCGCTCCCAACTGCGACAGCAACTGCTTGTCAGTAGCGTCTGCTACCAGAAATCGCATCTGGTCTCCGTACGAAGAGCTGGCCGCAATGGCATTCTCAATCTGGCGGGGCGCGATGTCGATTCCGGTAACCTGAACTCCATGTTCGGCCATCTGACGAGCAAAGTGACCGTTGCCGCACGCGATGTCAAGCAGTTGCTCTCCGGGTCGTAGATCCAACAGGCTCTCCTGAGATGGTCGGACCAGGGAGTTGTGGAACGAATTTCCCTCGCCCATACGCTCGTTCCAGAAATCTGCGTTGGTGTTCCACGCCTCGCGAACATCGTCGTTGAATTGTGGAAACTCATGGGCCGGCTCTTGTTGCATATCGCGTCCTCCAGTGGTCTGATGACGCCTGATTATACCTCAATTCCAGCTCTCAACGTTCCTTGACACTTCACGGGCTTGAACATAAAATGAACACACGTTCTATTATCTGGAGAACGAATACTTTTGTCGTTTCTGAACGTTCTGAGCGACGGAAACTCTAGCCGAAAGATCGTCCTGAGAGGTGGACTTGGCATGGCCCAGTCGCAGCGTATTGTATCCGGCACGTCCCAGGATGACGACTACTCACAGGACAACAACCTTCGACCTCGACGGCTGGTTGATTATATCGGGCAGGACCGCGTAAAACAGAACCTGGAGATTGGCATAAAGGCCGCTCAACAGCGCGGCGACCCGTTGGACCATCTTCTGGTCTATGGCCCTCCGGGACTGGGAAAAACTACCCTTGCCAACATCATCGCCACCGAGATGGGCGTGCAGATCAAAGTCACTTCCGGCCCGGCCATCGAGAGGCCAGGGGACATGGTGGCGATCCTCACTCAACTGCCAGAGGATGGCGTCCTATTCATCGACGAGATTCACAGGCTCAGTCGAGTCGTCGAGGAGATTCTGTATCCTGCGATGGAAGATTTTTTTGTGTCGTGGGTGATTGACAAGGGTTTGAAGGCCAGGAGCATGAACCTGACCATCAAGCCATTCACTCTAATAGGGGCGACGACCAGATTTGGCATGGTCAGCGCGCCTTTGAGGGACCGATTCGGCTCGGTATATCGGCTGGAATTCTACGATGAGGGGGCGATGCGCACCATCGTGACACGCTCGGCCAGAATTCTGGATATCGAGGCTGACAACGCTGGAATCATCGAGATAGCCCGCAGAGCGCGTGGCACGCCCAGGGTGGCGAACCGGCTGCTGCGTCGTGTGAGAGACTACGCCCAGGTTGTGGCCGATAATGTCATAACCGCCGAGGTAGCCAACGAAGCGCTGACCGGCCTGGAGGTTGACCAACTGGGCCTGGAAGGCCTGGACCATCGGGTGTTGAGTTCCATCATCGAGAAATTCGACGGCGGGCCGGTGGGTCTCGACACTCTCGCCGCTTCGATCAGCGAGGAATCTGACACTATCGAAGACGTGTACGAGCCATACCTGCTTCAGCTAGGATTCCTGGACCGCACCAAACGAGGCCGAGTAGCCACACGCCGCGCATACGAACATCTGGGCTTCGAGTATCCCGAGGAACCTCAATCCCCCCAAGCGAGCTTGTTCTAGGGTTCCTGTCGCGCAATCACCAATCAAAGTCCGTGAATTTCTTGCCGCCCAGGTAATCTGGGAAGGTGTAAACGCCGGTGACCTGTGACCAACACGTCTCATCGTAGCCGCCTATCTCGGCTGGTCGGGTCAATCCGAGTCTCAGGTAAACACGGTCCGCGCAGCGCAAATTGGCCAGGACCTGAGACTCGGCCCGCTGGATGTTGCGCGACCGGGATATGCGGTCCTCATAGTAAGCTCGGAATGCCATGTCGTTGACCGGGAACCGTTGGTAACTGGCGCCAGTGGAGTCCTGAAAATCCATGCGGTAGGTGCGCCGGTCGTGCCGATCGTCAATC
>JASLRP010000419.1 GCA_030743915.1 SAR202 cluster bacterium
TTCCCAGAACGGCGGCCTTGCTGGCATTGTAGGCTGGCGACATGCCCTCAGCCCCGATAAATGCAGAGCGGGAGCTTATTGACACGATGGCCCCGCTGCCCTGCGCCAGCATGGGCTGAAGGGCCGCCTGACAGCAGTAGAACACCCCGCTGACGTTGACGTCGATGGTGCGCCGCCACTCGTCGAGAGGCAGGTCCCAGGCGTTGCCGTCGGGAGCGTCAATCGCCGCGTTGTTGACCAGGATATCCAGCCTGCCGTAACTGTCGATGGCGAACTGCACGAGGTTTTTGGCGTCGTCGGGGTTGCTGGTGTCCATTATCATGCTGACCGCCTCGCCTCCGGCGTCGGTTATCTGCCCAACCGTGATCGCGGAATCTTGAAGATCGCCAATGACGATTTTGGCCCCGGCTCCGGCCAGCACCTTGGCGATGCCCTGGCCTATGCCCTGGCCTGCTCCAGTCACAATGGCCACCTGGCCGTCCAGTCGAGTCGAGTCCGTCATTGTGTTGGCTCCTTTGAAGATGATCGGGTTGTCAGAGGCTTGGGAATTGTCCGCCAACAGTATAGTGCCTGGGGCGGCGGACTGTCAGCGAATCCGGATACCGTTCTCGTCGCGTAAGACGTATAATATCCGCCAGTTGAGACGGACATAGTTCTTCACCTGGAGGCAGACATGGCAGAGTACACGGCATATTTCAACGGCGAGTGGGTCCCATTTAGCGAGGTGAAGATATCTCCTCTGGACAGAGGTTTCGAGGTGGGCGACGTTGTGTTTGACGTCGCTCGGACATTCAACGGCAAGAGCTTCCGAATGAAAGAACACATCGACAGGCTCTATAGGTCCTTGAAGTATGTGCGGCTCGATCCGGGGCTGTCTGAAGAGGAATTCTTCGACATTTCCGAGGAGTCGATAGAGCGAAACGAGCCTCTTCGAGAGGAGGTCGGCGACTACACCGTTCGACAGTTTGTGACGAGAGGGCCTGGAGCGTGGACCCACAACGCAGGCCCTCCTGCTGTGTGCGTGATGGTCACTCCGATATCCTTCAAACGGTTTGCCAGCCACTATAACGACGGCGCCCCCAGCGTCATAGCGCGAACGCGCAGTTTCTCCGCAGAGTCGTTGGACCCCAAGGTGAAGCACTACAGTCGCATGAATTTCAATCTGGCCGAGCTTGAGGTTGCCGACGTGGACCCCAACGCGTGGCCCATCCTCATGGATGTCGATGGCAACCTGACTGAGGGCACCGGATACAACGTGTTCCTGGTCACAGATGGCGTGATTCGGACCGCCGGAGACCGGAGCATTCTCCAGGGTGTTTCGAGGGGCATGGTGTTCGACCTTGCTGACCAGCTCAACATGCCCATCGTCGAGGAGGACCTCCAGCCCTACGATCTGTACACTGCGGACGAGGCGTTTTTCTCCGGCACCAGTCCCTGTGTTCTGCCCGTGACCAGCGCGGACAAACGGGACATCGGCGATGGCAACCCCGGCCCGATTACTCAGCAGTTGCTGGCGGCCTGGAGCGAGCGTGTCGGCATCGACATTGTTGGTCAGGCCTTGAGGCACGGTGGGTAGATTCGGCAGCGAAGTAACGTGTACGATTTCCTTTTCGTCTGCGTGCATAACGCGGGGCGCAGTCAGATGGCGAAGGCGCTTTTGAATCAGTTTGCCTCTGAGCGAGGTCTCAAGATTCGCGCTGAATCTGCGGGCACAGAGCCTGCCGAGTGCGTTCACCCTGTTGTTGCCGATGCCATGCGAGAGGTGGGTTTGGATGTTTCAACAGAACGTCCAAAATTGCTCACCGATGAACTGGCAGAGAATTCTCGCAAGGTGATAACAATGGGATGCGCCGTAGACGCGGACGCCTGCCCTACTCTGATCTTCAAGAATATCGAGGACTGGGCGTTGCCCGACCCGAAGGGCAAGGGCATCGACGAGGTTAGGGAAATCCGCGACCTGATTAGTCGAAGGGCTGAAGCATTGGTTGCTACACTTTGAAGAGTTTTCGGACAATGCGGGCATTCAGGACGGGGAGTAATATATGAGCGCCGAGGCGCTACAAGGGTCATCCGGGGTTGGATTCAATAAACTGTCCCTTCTGGACAGGTATCTTACCGCCTGGATATTCCTGGCGATGGCCTTCGGTGTCGGAATCGGCTATCAGTGGCCGGGCGTGTCGAGTTTCACCGAGTCGCTAAACGTGGGAACGACCTCTATACCCATCGCCATAGGCCTCATCCTGATGATGTATCCGCCGCTGGCGAAGGTGCGGTACGAGGAGATGGGAGAGGTATTTCGCAACTGGCGAATACTGAGCCTCTCGCTGGTTCAGAACTGGCTGATCGGGCCTGTGCTGATGTTCTTTCTTGCCATCATCTTCCTGCGGTCGTATCCCGAGTTCATGGTGGGCGTCATCATGATCGGACTGGCGCGTTGCATCGCGATGGTGATTGTATGGAACGAGTTGGCGAACGGCGACAGCCAGTACGCGGCCGGGTTGGTGGCGTTAAATTCGATCTTCCAGATATTCTTTTACTCGATCTACGCCTTCATCTTCATAACAGTGCTGCCCCCGGTGTTTGGACTGGAAGGGTTGGCAGTGGATGTGAGCATCGGCCAGATTGCGCAGAGCGTCGCCATCTATCTGGGAATTCCATTCGCGGCTGGCATTGTGACCCGCATCGCGCTGATGCGCATGATGGGAAGGCTGTGGTACGAGGAGACGTTCATACCCAAAATCAGCCCTATCACTCTTGTTTCGCTGCTGTTCACCATCGTGGTGATGTTCTCTCTGAAGGGCGAGATCATTGTCGAAATTCCGTTAGATGTGGTGAGAATCGCGATCCCGCTGTCCATATATTTCGTGTTGATGTTCGTCATCTCGTTCTACATGGGCAAGCGGCTGGGCGCCGATTATTCCAAGAGCGCCACGATTGCGTTCACCGCGTCAGGCAACAATTTCGAGTTGGCGATAGCGGTGGCTGTGGGCGTGTTCGGCATCGGTTCGGGGATGGCGTTGGCGGCGGTCGTCGGCCCGCTGGTCGAGGTGCCGGTTTTGATCAGTCTGGTGAACGTCTCGTTTTGGTTCCAACGCAGGTATTACAAATCTGAAATCGCGCTCGGGTCTTCGACTGGCCAGGCGTCCGATTGACCAGCCGGATCGTACTGTAATGAAGGCGCAGCGATCTGGAATCAGTCTTTGACACACAGAATATGACGGACGCTATCGAACCAGAACAGCCAGACGGCTACACGATCCAGAGAAGCGACTTTGGCCGGAAGGCCACGGCCATCGGTCTGCTGGTTGTTGTCGCTCTGGCCCTTCTGCTCAGGATGTATGGCCTGAATTGGGACGAGGGGTTCGGCTGGACTCCCCACCCTGACGAACGGGCGATTCTCTCTAAAGTGGAGTCTATCTCGCCGCCCAGTCTGGGAGAGATAGACGTTCTGCTGGATGCCGAGGAAAGCCCCTGGAATCCGCGCTGGTTCCCCTACGGCAGTTTTCCACTGTACTTCCTCAAGGGCGTTGAGCTATTTTACGACCTGCTGCCTGGAGACGACCTGGGAGACCTGCGAATCACAGGGCGCGTAATATCCGGGCTGGTCGATGTCGTGACGGTGGTGGCGGTCTTCGCGCTGGGGCGGACTGTGCATTCCCGGAAGGTGGGCCTGTTTGCTGCTGGCCTTGTCGCGCTGGCGGTCATCCACATTCAATTGAGTCACTTTTTCGCAGTGGACACCTTCCTGGCGCTGTTCGCGGTCCTGACGATGTACTTTCTCGTGCGGGTCGCAAAATACGGCAACGGCCGAGATTCGATTCTGGCGGGCTTGTTCATGGGGTTGGGGCTGGCGACGAAGGTAAGCCTCGCGCCCATCGGCGCGGCATACGTCGTCGCGCATCTGATGTACGCAGGCGGGCTGTTGTCGTCTGAAACGCAAAGCGCGATTCTGGTGACTGACAGAATATCGACGGCTTTGAAAAACGCCGTATATGGCGCCATCGCCACAGGGATAACGTTCTTCATCGTTCAACCCTACGCCATTCTGGACTGGGACAGGTTCTACGCCGATGTCACGGAACAGTCGGAGATGGTGCGCCGGATTCGAGACTATCCCTACACGCGGCAGTACATTGACACAACTCCGTTCTTCTATCAGGCGAGGCAGCTTGTCACATGGGGACTGGGTTGGCCGCTGGGAATCATGGCGTGGGCCGGAGTGTTGCACGCCGGATTCCGAGGGTTGAGGTTCAGCGGTGGAGTCCTGTACGTCGTCGTGGGATGGGCGCTGCCGATGGCGGTGCTGATGCTATCCAACAGTATATTGGGGATGCTGGTCGCGTCGGCTATCGCGGTGGGCGCTCTGCTGGTCTCCATGCCCTTCAGGAGGGCCGATGCTCGCGCCGAGGCGTTCCTGCTGGCGTGGGTTGCGCCTTACTTCTTCATCACCGGGACCTTCGAAGTAAAGTTCCTTCGTTACCTGATTCCCATAACCCCGTTCCTGCTGTTGTTTGCGGCGAGGTTGACCATCGACATGGTGGAGTATGGAGCGTATGCCCGCCGAGGGTCAATGGCGGCTATCGCCAGCCCTGTGGTGACAGTTTTCGTTGCTCTGGGGTTCGCGGCTACCGCGTTTTATTCGATTTCGTATCTCGGCATTTACAATGACACCCACCCGGCGGTCGAAGCGTCGGAATGGATCAACGACAATGCTCCCAGGAATTCGGTGATTCTGAAGGAACACTGGGAGGAGGGGCTGCCCAATCTCGGGAACTACCAGAATCGCGATCTGCCTCTGTACGAGGATGATACGCCCAACAAACTGCGCGTCATAGGCGAGGAGCTTTCCCGCGCTGACTACCTCGTGTTCTTCAGCAATCGGCTTTATGGCACGATTCCGCGCCTGCCTGAACGGTACCCCATCACGACCGCATATTACGAATCGCTGTTTGCGGGAAAGCTGGGTTTTCAGCTTGATGCCCACTTCGAGTCCTACCCCGAACTCCTGGGTGTCGGGTTTGTCGATGACACGTTCTCTCGGCCAGAACTGCCCGCTCCCGTAGCGCTCCGAGGATTCGAGCCTTCGTCTATCTCCCTGGACATGGGATTTGCGGACGAAAGTTTCTCCGTGTATGACCATCCAAAGGCGCTGATATTCAGGAACATCCAACGATTTCCGCCTGACGTCATATCCAACACGATTTTGGAAACATCAGACGGGTTCCCTGATAATTCCGGCTTTGTGACTGACTCGCGGGCTGACAACGGCAAGGGGTTGATGCTCTCGGAAGAGAGTGTTGTGTCCCAACAGTCCGGCGGGACGTGGACGGACATTATTCGAGCCGATAGTTGGACGAACCGATTGCCGGTGATCGCGTGGCTGCTGGTCGTGGAGGGTTTCGCCCTGCTGTCCTTCCCCATCGCCTTTATGGTGTTCCGGCCTTTGCCGGACCGTGGTTGGCTGTTTGCCAAAGCGTTGGGCCTGCTACTGGTCGGATTGGTCGTGTGGCTGTTGGCGAGCCTTCAGTGGATGGATTTCTCTCGGGCTTCAGTGTCTGTGGCGGTGGTGGCGTTGTTCATCGTGTCGGCGCTGATAGTCGCGAGGCAGAGGGACGCGATAAAAGAGTTTCTGATTCAACATTGGAAAGCCCTGACCATAGCCGAGGTAGTGTTCATTGCCGCGTTCCTTGCATTCCTGGTCGTTCGCATGGCAAATCCGGACCTGTGGCACCCATATCGCGGAGGCGAGAAGCCGATGGACTTCGCCTACCTGAACGCGGTGTTGAAGTCCACCTCCATGCCTCCATACGATCCGTGGTTCGGCGGCGGGTACATCAATTACTACTACTGGGGCCAGTTCCTGGTCGCCACGTTGATACACGCAACGGGCATCAGTCCAGACATCGCCATAAATCTGGCGGTTCCGATGTTCTTCGCCCTGACCTTTGGAGCGGCGTACTCGCTTGTTTATAACCTGGCCGAGGGGACGAGAAGGCGGCTGCAATCGTCGGTCGGTGGATTCCACGTGTCTCCGATTCTCGCGGGGTTGGCTGGCGGGCTGTTCGTCGCGGTGTTGGGAAATCTGGATGGCGCGGTGCAGTTGGTTGAGGGCATATGGCGGGCCGTCGTGGAGGGGGCGCCTGCCGGGGAGTTCGACTTCTGGCGAAGCAGCCGAATGATGCCGCCGGACCCGCCCGGAAACGAGATAACCGAGTTCCCGTTCTTCACGTTCCTGTTTTCGGACCCGCACGCTCATTTGATGGCGCTGCCGTTCACGGTCCTGTCGTTGGGCGTCTCGCTTGCCGTCGTTCTGGGCGCTGTGTCTCGGAAAGGAGAGGACGAAGGGTGGGGCGTCTCTGAGATGGTCAGATTGGTGATTTTGGGAGTCGCAGTGGGGTCTCTTAGGCTTCTGAATACCTGGGACTACCCGACCTATCTTTTGATTGCGGCAGGCGCCGTCGGCATCGGCGAGATCCTTGCAAATGGAGGAATCAACCTCGTCGTGGCGTTCAGGGCCGGAGCGAAGGCCGCCATAGTGTTCCTGGCAGGATATGTCGCCTTTCTGCCCTATCTTCTCTCATACGAAACGTTTTTCAACAGCGTCCAGTCAACGACAAACACGACTGTGCTGTGGCAGTTCCTGATGATAACGGGCGTGTTCGTGTTCATCATCGGCTCCTACTATCTTTGGGAACTTCGAGAGGCGCTGCGCATTGTGGGACGGCAGGTCCGCGTGTGGACGGTCGCGATGGTCGATTCGGTGTCGGAAGACGCCGAAGTTCAACCGGCGGCGCGCGGCTCTGCGCAGGTTGGCGCCGGAGTGGGTCTGTTGATGGTGGGCGGGGCGTTGGCGCTGGCATATCTGGTGACGGCTATAGTGTCGGGATTCAGCAGCGGGACGATCATTTTTGCGGCGCTGATGGTCTTGCTGATCGTGGTCGTCGGCGTTCGGAGTATTGCTCGTCAGGGTCCGGACACTGCGCAGGTTGCCTTCGTTTCTCTAGTGGTGGGCGCGGCGTTCCTGCTGGTCGTTGGGCTGGACTTCGTGAGGGTCGAGGGCGACATCGACCGGATGAACAGCA
>JASLRP010000420.1 GCA_030743915.1 SAR202 cluster bacterium
AACTCGGACGATGTTGTTCTCGGGTTGCTGGGATGTCAGGGTGACTCCGGCGGTCTGAGCGTGAGTCCTCAGCCACCACGAGCGTTCCTGCTTGGCGCCGTAACGTTCCTTTAACTCCCGAGCCCATATGCGGCGGGCGGCGCGAATCTTGGCTATCTCCTCGAAAAAGTCCTGATGCACGTTGAAGAAAAAGCTGAGCCGGGGCGCGAAATCGTCAATGTCCAAGCCACGAGCCAGGCAGGACTCCACGTACTCGAAACCGTCCGCCAGAGTGAAGGCCAGCTCCTGCACGGCGTTGGAGCCTGCCTCGCGAATGTGGTATCCGCTGATGCTGATGGGGTTCCAGCGGGGCAGTTGCGCCGTGGCATACTCGATGGTGTCGATCACCAACCGCATGGACGGCTCCAGTGGGAATATGTACTCGTTCTGGGCGGTGTATTCTTTGATGATGTCGTTCTGAATCGTGCCTCCCAGGGCTTCAGGAGGGATGCCGCGCCCTTCGGCCACGGCGATGTACATGGCCCAGATGATGGCCGCTGGCGCGTTGATGGTCATGGAGGTGGTGACCTCATCCAGCGGAATGCCATCGAATAGAATTTCCATATCTGCCAGCGACGACACCGCGACTCCGCACCTGCCGAACTCGCCCTGGGCCATCGGGTGGTCTGTGTCGTAGCCGTAGAGCGTCGGCATGTCGAAAGCGCAACTGAGTCCCGTTTGTCCCTGCTCCAGGAGGTACTTGAACCGCTGGTTGGTGTCCTCAGCGGTGCCGAATCCGGCGAACATTCGCATGGTCCACAGACGGCTTCGATAACCCGACGGATGCACGCCTCGCACGAAGGGGTACTCTCCGGGCTCGCTCACGTCACGTTCGCCGACTCGCTTGTCGGTATAGGTCCGGTCCACCGGAATGCCGGAGACGGTTGTGAACCGCTCTTTGCGCTCAGGTATGGTTGGTCGGCGTTTTTCAGTATATGGTTCAACCCGGTCGGGCATCGTTACCTCGCGCTTTGAAATCTCGTGGCTGACTCAGCCACCGAGTTCCCGTCTTACAATGTTTGTTCCGGCAACCATCGCCTCCAGCTTGAGGCGTGAAACCCAGCGGGGCAGTTGGAAGAACCCGCAGTCGGGATTTATGAACATTTTCTCGACTGGAGTGTATTCCAGAAGCTCCCGAATTCGTTCGGCCACATCCTCCGGTGTCTCGATGTAGAAGGACTTAATATCGATGACCCCTGCGCCCAATTCGCGGTCAACGTCGAACCGCTGCCACAGGTCAGGCTCTTTCATCTCGCGGTTGGCGTACTCCAGGACGAACTGATCGGTTTTGGCGTCCAGAAGTTCGGGGAACATCCAGTCGTAACGTCGTTTGCCTCGCGGTCGGCTTCCCAGGTTGCCGAAGCAGATGTGCAGGGCGTGCTTGGCGTTCACGCCGTCGATGCAGGCGTTGTATAGTTCCACCCAGTCGTGGACCGAGCCGGGAATGATAGCAAATGAAGGCTCGTCGATCTGAATGAAATCGGCGCCCGCTTCCTCAAGAGCCTTCAATTCGGCATTGATTACATGGGCGAACTCCCAGGCCATCTCAAGGCGATCTTTGTAGGCGTCGGCGGGCCGGATGTGCATTGAGATTGTGAGAGGGCCGGGACATGTCGCTTTCAAGGGAGTCGATGTCCTGGTCTTGGCGTAGGAGAACTCCTCGACGATTCCCAGGCCGTTTGGAACAGTGATCTTCTGCTCGGCATGGTATCGCTGAGGAGTGTCGTAACCGTACAGCCCGACTTTGCGCATAAGAGGGTCAGGCACGATGCCGGTCATTCTATCCAGAAAACTCTGGACAAAGTACCACCGGCGCATTTCGCCATCGGAGATGATGTCGATCCCGGCGCGTTCCTGATCCATGATGGCGATGTTCACCGCGTCGTCGAACATCTCCTGAGTGTCTGTCCTGCCGTAGTTCCCTTTTTCGATCTCGGCCAGCGCCGTCAACTGCCAACTGGGCAGGGCGTAGCTGCCAATCACAGTTGTGGGAAGGAGGGGCAGGTTGTCCAGCGGCATCTAATTGTCACCGTCGCCGTCAACAGCGGCCAACTCGCGTTCTCGAAGCTCGATTCGCCGAATCTTGCCGCTGATGGTTTTGGGTAGGTCAATGACGAACTCCACTTTTCGCGGGTATTTGTACGGAGCGGTCGAAGTTTTGACCAGGTCTTGCAGGCTCACAACCAGCTCATCGGACTTCACGTATCCAGGGGCCAGCACAACGAAAGCCTTTACGACATCGCCGCGCACCGGGTCTGGACTGGCGACCACGGCTGATTCCGCCACGGCTGGATGCTCGATCAACGCGCTCTCGACCTCGAAGGGGCCGATGCGATATCCTGCCGAGATTATCACGTCGTCGGCCCGACCTATGAACCAGAAGTAGCCGTCCTCGTCCATAGATGCCTTGTCGCCCGTGAGATACCAGTCTCCCTGGAAGGAGCTTGCCATGGCGTCCTGGTCCTTCCAGTACTCACGGAAAAGGCCCACGGGACGGTCAGGTTTCACCTTCACAGCGATCTGCCCCTCCTCGCCCGGGGCAAGAACCTCGCCATCTTCGTCCACAATGGCGACCTCCGCCCCTGGGGTGGGCTTGCCCATCGATCCGGGCTTGACGGGAATGGACCGATAGTTGGCCACCAGCAGCACTGTTTCAGTCTGGCCGTAGCCGTCGTAGATCGTCATGCCAGTGCCCTCTTCCCACTCCTTCATCACTTCGGGGTTCAGAGGTTCACCTGCGCCGGTGCAGTGCCGCAGGTTGCCAAGGTCGTACTCGCTCAGGTCCAACAGCACCATCATGCGATAGACCGTCGGCGGAGCGCAGAATGAAGTCACGCCAAATCGGCTGATGATCTCCAACGTCTGGGATGGGTCGAACCTCGCCGAGGTGTTCTGTTGGAGAATCGCCGCGCCCTGAATCCACTGGCCGAAGAGTTTCCCAAAAGCGGTCTTGGCCCATCCGGTGTCGGTGATCGTCCACTGGAGGTCGGTGGATTTCAGGTCGTGCCATAGCCTGGCCGTGGTGACGTGCGCGATGCCATACGACGCCTGGGTGTGCAGAACCATCTTGGGGTAACCCACGGTGCCCGACGTGAAATAGATTATCAGCGGGTCGTCGCTGCGAGTAGGCTCAATATCGGTGAGTTGTGACGATGACTCAGCCATCCGGTCCTCGTAGGATATCCAGCCCCGCTTTGAGTCACCTACCATAATCAGGTGTTCGAGGGTGAGGCAGTCCGGCGCCGCTTCTTCGACTTTGGCGGAACCGGCCATGTCGGTGATGACGACGTTCGCCTCAGCCATGTTGACGCGATACACGATGTCGTTGGTGGTGCAGAGGGTCGTGGCCGGCATGGGGACGACTCCCAGCTTCATCATGCCCAGCATCACGATATACCAGTCGGGAGTTTGGCCCAGCATGATGAACACCCGGTCGCCTTTGGAAACGCCCAGGTCCTTGAGGACGTTGACGAACCTGTCGGACTGCTGTTTCAGGTCCCAGAAGGAACGCTGGTCTGCATTCTCGCCCGACTCATCGACGGTGATCAGGGCCAGTTTTGTGCGGTCCTCGGCCCACTTGTCGGTCACGTCAAAACCGAAGTTGTAAAACTCGGGAACATCCAGTTGAAAGTTTTCGTACTCTTCCAGGTAGTTCTGCATATTTGGAGTTGAGTCAGCCACTTCGTCACCCCCGTCAGTGTTATTCGCTCAGCCGTGTTGCGGCCTTGTCGAAGATGAATTCATCGAACGAACAATCAGATTTGCTGCGAGTGTAATTGCGAGTCCACGCGGTGTCAACGAAACCTCCCAGGGCATCATCAAGATGGAGTGCCTCGACAAACCCGCGATGAGCCGATTCTGTCGCTGTGGCCGTCAATCGGGATGACTTGGCAAGATATCGCCGCCTGAGAATCAAGTGGTGTGCGTTACGGGTGCCAACAACGCGCGATGTAGCCCCAAACGCCTACATCGAATGGTTGACCGTAGTGTATCCCACTGTTACACTCTCGACCATAATCTCAAGGACGGGGAATCCTTGAAGCCTATACCTACCGTTGTATAGAGACCTCAGCCATGCCTGAAATGCCCGATGAAATAATCACGTTCCTATTTACCGACATCCAGGGTAGCACCCGGATGTGGGGAGAGCACCCCGACGCCATGCCTGCGGCGTTGGCCCTTCATGACAAGGCCCTGCGAGCCGGTATCGAAAGGAACAACGGTCGCGTCTTTCAGATCGTTGGTGACGCATTCTGCGCCGCTTTTTCATCTCCCGGCGATGCTCTCTCGGCAGCGGTTGATGCCCAGAAGGGCCTGAGGGACGAGAATTGGAACGAGACTGGCCGTCTCAAAGTTCGGATGGCCATTTACACCGGCACTGCGAAGCAGCGCGGCACGGAGTATTTCGGATTTATTCTTTACAGAGTCTCCCGTCTGATGTCCGCCGCCCACGGCGATCAGATTCTCGTTTCTCATACCACGGAAGACCTGCTTGGCAATACCCTGCCCGAAGACATGGTCCTGCGTGACCTGGGCGTCTACCGACTCAAGGACATGCGTCGGCCCGAGCAGATCTATCAGCTAACACATCCAGAGCTTGTGCCCGAATTTCCTCCACTCAGGTCTCTGGAAGCGTTCGCCCATAACCTCCCTGTGCAACTGACCACATTCGTTGGCCGCGATCAGCAGGTCGAGGAAGTGACGGCCCTGCTGGCCAAGACACGGGTGATGACGCTTCTTGGCACAGGGGGCGTCGGAAAGACGAGGTTGTCTTTGCAGGTGGGAGCGGAACTGGGCGAAGAG
>JASLRP010000421.1 GCA_030743915.1 SAR202 cluster bacterium
AACACGCTGCCCACCGTGTTCGCAACCGCCGAGAAACACTGCTCATAGAATGCAGGTCCTGTCGGCCCCGATTGCGCGACCATCAATCCATCGGGATTCAATCGGTCTTTGAGCAGGGTGTAAAATTCTTGAGTGAACAGAAAAACCGCAGGCCCGGCCTCCAGAGGGTCAGGCACATCGATAATCACGACATCGAAGCGCAACTTCGTGTCCTCCAGAAACTTCAGAGCATCCATGTGATGAAGTTCCAGCCTGGGGTCATCGAACGAGCCTTGATGATGATTGGGCAGGTATTCGCGGCACAGATCAACCACCTGCTTGTCGATGTCCACCATCACAACCTGCTCGACGCTCTTGTGGGACATGACCTCGCGTATCGTCGCTCCCTCGCCGCCGCCGGCCACAAACACGCTCTTGGGATTGGGATGAGCGATCATGCTGGGATGCACCAACGCTTCGTGATAGGCGAACTCGTCAACTTCTGTGGACTGAGTTTTGCCATCGAGGACCAGCGTCCTGCCAAAAGTCGCGCCGTCCATCACTTCGACATGCTGGTACTCGGTTTGGCCTCGGTAGAACACCTGGAGGCGCTGCTCCGTCTGAAGCAGGCCGGGTGTTATCAACTCGTAGTGCCAATCGCCTTCTGGCGGACCTTCAATCATGACACCGCGCCTGTTGGAGCTATCGGAGTGAGTTGTCCGCGCTTGATTTCCGTGATCGAAGGTTGAGCGCATGACAGCTTTTCGATGAGAAGCTCTGCCGCCTGATGGGGGTCAAAATCATCACCGCACGTGAACACATCGGCGGCGGCGTAGCCGTATTCAGGCCAGGTATGAATACAGAGATGTGACTCGGCGATGGCGACAATGCCAGTCACGCCTATCGGATCAAATTTGTGGAAGCTCTCCCCTACTATTGTGGCTCCAGCCTGCTCTGCGGCCCCCGTCATCGCACGCCGAATGAAGTCGAGATCATCCAAAACTTCCCTGTTGCAGTCATTCAACTCCAACAACAGGTGCCTACCTAATGCATTCAATCACCTACACCCCAAACTGGAATTTATGTGCCCCTACGACAGACCCGAATTATACAGGATGCGCCCGTCCTAGAACAGGTCGATTGCCCAAAAACAGGGGCGCTCCAGCCTTGACGCTCGCACGGGTTGGTCGGAAAATTAGAGTAGGCGTTGAATCTCTTTCCCTGCCATGATTTCATGAAGATAGAGACTCGTACTTATGGATGAGCGAGCGATGGTCCATATGTGCCACTAAACGCCCATCCAGACTACCCCTCCAGATTAGTCGATTACGACGATGCGTTTTTTGATTTGTTGCATCTAAGATATTAGATAAGTAAACCAAACCACCGCCGAGGATCAGACCAATGCTGCAAGGAACCCTCAATAGGACAGCTTCTCCCGTCCTCGACGCGCCCGACCTCTGGCGTTCCACCTCCGAGGTCGCTTCCCCGGCCTCCGAATCCCGATTGCCCTTCGGCCTTGATGTCGGAACAATCTTCCAGGCGACGATGGTAACCGGCGGCTCTCTGATCATGGTTTACTTGCTGTTTAGCTACCGAGACCCGCTGGCCGAGATGGGTAACTGGGGTTACATCGGTGTCGTTATTGCCGAGTTCGGCAACAGTGCGGTCCTCATCATCCCGACGCCCGCTCCGGCATACACCTTCACGATGGGCGCATTGCTCAATCCGGTGATAATCGGCATCGTAGGAGGATTGGCGGCAACGGCAGGCGAGATGATCGGATATTACCTCGGCGCCAGAGGCCAGACCATCGCTCAACAGGGTAGGCTGTACAACCGGGTCCAGGAATTGACACTGCGTTTCGGCGGGGCGGCCCTGTTCACCTTCGCCGCGCTGCCGGTCCCATTCGATGTTGCGGGAGTCTGGGCCGGAGCCACCCGTTACCCTTTGGGAAAATTCGTCACAATCGTGGCCATCGGCAAGATCGTCAAAGTCACCACCGTCGCAATGACAGGTTACTACGGCGTTCAGTGGATTCTGGGCAGCTAGACAACCACAATCCAGCAAGCTAAATTCCTCTTCGCGACCTGCCCTTACCACGCTCGATTGCGGCCCTGTGGCTTTACATATCCGCGCCTGATCCTATACGATTGGGTGCGAAGCGCTATCTTTATAAACTGCGCTCCTTATAGGTGGCGTGTCTTGGGCAGGGACCGGCCATTCCAACCTTTGCGAAGGAAGAGGTTCGCCGTGTCTGAGTACATTGAACTTTACCAACGGATAACCGGCTGCGCAGAGTGCAGCCTGTCTCAGGGAAGAACCAACGCCGTGCCCGGAGAAGGTTCTCAGAACGCCGACATAATGTTTGTCGGCGAAGGCCCCGGATACTATGAAGACCGCGACGGGCGACCCTTCATAGGCCAGGCAGGCAAACTGCTGGATGAAATGCTGGCGAAGATCGGTTTGGATAGGCAGGACGTCTATGTCACCAACATGGTGAAGTGCCGACCGCCCAACAATCGGGATCCGCTCCCAGAAGAGTTGTCAGCCTGCGCTCCCTATCTCGACAAGCAAATAGAGATCATTTCACCTAGAGTCATCGTCTGCCTCGGTCGGTTCTCCTTCTCGAAGTTCTTTCCGGGAGAAACCATTAGCAAGGCCAGAGGGAGGCCCCGGAACTGGAACGGCATCAAGGTCTATCCGATGTACCATCCCGCCGCCGCCCTGCACAATCCGAAATTGAAACCCGCAATCGAAAAAGACTTTAGAAACCTGCCAGCGCTAATTGAACAGGTCAACCAGGCGACACAAGACGCCCCTGAGCCTGAACAAACGCCAGCCAGGCAGCTTTCAATGTTCGAATAGAAAAGCATATGCCAGACTCACCACTACGTGTCATTCCTCTGGGAGGCCTGGGGGAAATCGGACAAAATATGATGGCGCTGGAGTACGAAGACGATATCGTCGTCGTTGACGCTGGCGTCCTCTTCCCAGAAGATGATATGCCCGGCATCGACTTCGCCATCCCGGATATATCCTACCTCCGAGAGAACTCTGACAGGGTGCGGGCCATCCTGATAACCCACGGCCACGAGGACCACATCGGAGCCCTGCCCCATGTGTTGAAGGAACTTAACGTTCCCGTCTATGCCTCTCGACTAACCCACGGCCTGATCTCAGTGAAACTACGAGAGCACGGCCTGCTCAGCGAATCGCGACTCAACGTCATCGAACCCCACGCCCCATTCGGCATCGGAGTGTTCAACGTCGAGTTCTTCAGAGTGTGTCACTCAATACCTGACGCGATGGGGATTGCAATAACCACGCCCCTGGGTGTGGTTATCCATACCGGCGATTTCAAGATCGACCATACCCCCGCCGACGGGCAGGCTACCGATTTCGCCAGCTTGGCCAAGATCGCCGCCGAAGGCGTTCTTCTGCTGTTTTCTGACTCCACTTATGCAGAGGTCGAAGGCTATACAGAGTCCGAGAAGGTCGTCGGCGAAGCGCTGGATCAGGCGATTCGAGATGCCAAGGGCCGAGTCATGATCGCCACCTTCGCGTCCCTCATATCCCGCGTCCAGCAAATCTTGAACGCCGCCGTGAAGTACGACCGCAAAGTCACGGTGGTGGGCCGAAGCATGATTAACAATGTGAACATGGCCCTCAAAATGGGCTACCTCGACGCTCCCCCCGGCACAGTCATATCGATGTCACAGGCGCGCAAGCTTCCACTGGAGCAGGTCGTCATAGTCGCCACAGGCAGTCAGGGCGAGCCTACGTCCGCGCTGGTCAGAATCTCCAACGGTGAACACCAGGACATCGAGATTGTCAGCGGCGACACAGTGATACTGTCGTCCTCGCCGATCCCGGGCAATGAGACCGTCGTGGCCAAGACCATCGACAACCTCTACCGCCGGGGCGCCAACGTCCTGTATAGCCGCATCGCGACGGTGCATGTCCACGGCCACGCCAGCCAGGAAGAACTCAAGATGATGCTGGCTCTGGTCAAGCCCAAGTACTTCGTCCCCGTGCATGGGGAATACCGACATCTGGTCAGTCACGCAGCCCTCGCCGAGCAAACCGGCGTTGCCAAATCCAACGTGTTCATCCTCGAAGACGGAGACGTTCTGGAGTTAACCGCCCACGAAGGCAGTGTGGTGGACCAGGTTCGCGCGGGTCACGTCGTCATTGACGGACAGCATTACTGGAGTATGGACAGCGCAATCCTGGGCGAGAGGATGAGGCTGGCCCGTCACGGCGTCGTCACAGTCGCCGTCACAGTGGATGCTGAATCCGATGAAATCATCGGCGCCCCCGGACTTGTGTCCTCCGGCTTCGTCGAATTGGACGTATCCCAAGACTTGTTTCAAAAAACTTCTAAACATGTCGCCAGTCACCTAGAAGAATTGGGCCTGAGTGTTGTAAATTTGAATGAGTTAGAGGCGAAGCTCAGCAGGTCAGTATCTGATTTTCTCTATAAGGAGACCCACCGGCGCCCAACGGTGCTGGCGGTTATCGAACAGGTATAGCGACGACGCCAGCCAAAGTGGGGCAGGCTGTTTCGTGTAATAGTCGTCTGGCAAACTCAAATAGGTCCAGGCGCGTTTTCGAAACGATTTCTTTGTAACCTGACCACATGCTAATGCCAAGCCTATCATCGTCGTTCCTCACGCCGATGCTATATGTAAACATTTCCGGGGGCAGAGCATTATGGCCAAAGCAGGCAGTAGGGGCAAGCTCCAGACCTCGTCCAAAGCGGCGAAACAGTTCTGGACGTCATGGACAACCATCTCGGCGGTAGTTGTTGTGTTGGTCGCTGCGGTTGCGACCGCCGTCTACCTCTCCTGGACGCCCATCTCGGACAGTGTCATCAGTGGTCGTGACCGCGTTCTCACAACAGTCGGTCTCGGCGTCATTCCAATCGCGTTATGGGTGGTCGTCCTGACAGGTGTCGCTGTCGCAAGAAGGCAGTGGATCATCTCCAAACCCAACCTGTGGCTCAGTTCCCTGGGCCTGGTTGCGCTGACCCTGGGTGTGTTCTCCTACTTTGAGCCTTTCGACGGCGCCTTCGCGTGGTTCGCTCTCTATGGCCAAAACACCCTGGGCGGTCAGGTGGGCGATGCCATAATCGGCTCCCAATCGTGGCTCGGGACTCTGCGGCTGTTCGGAGTGTTCATTCTCACGGTGGCCGTGGCATCTCCTGCTCTGGCGGCGGATGTCGCGCTGATCATCGGCCAGGGTTTCGTGTATCTATACATCATGACGATGGTCGCCATAAAGAGCCTGATACAGAAACTCCGAAACCAGAATGACAACGAGTCCGAAAACTTCATCCCTCCAGAGGTTATGACCCCGTACGAGCGGACCAGCTACGTCAAACCCGATTCTCACTTCGATCCAGAGGCAACCGAGGCTCCGAAGCCCAGCAGGTTCAAATTGCCTGAGTTCTCAGAATTCCTGAGCAAGGGCAATTCATCGTCGAAGGAAAAGGAGCCACAGCCGGCAACTCTCTCAGTCGAACAGGCCGATCAACTCCCGGAACCAACCGATTTCCCCGAACAGCCTAAAAAGATCGCCGCTCAGGCCCAGACCGAACCAGAGCCCGAGCCGATTCTCGCCACAGTACAGGACGTATCCGAACCTTCAAAATTCAACCGATTCTGGTCCTCCGACGATGCTCAGCCCTCAAGCGATGTGGAAACGCTGCCTGTGCCTGCAACAACAGGAATCGCCACTATCCAGGCCCCTGAGTCTAACGGCAGCCTGTCCGCCAGCTACATCTGGCAGACTCCCCCCATGGAACTGTTAAACGACGCCCCCGAGCGCTCTATCTCCGAGGAGGACATCCAGGAGACAGCCGACACCATCCGCGAAACCCTGGCCGAGTATGGCATCGAAGTCGAAATCGGCGGCGTGCGGCCCGGCCCCACCGTCACCATGTACGGCCTGGTCCCCGGCTGGGTCCGAAAGTACAAGCAGACCAAGCAATTGGACGACGCCGGCAGACCCATCCTGGACGAGACCGGGAAACAGGTCGTCAAACGAGTCGAATCCAAAACGCGAGTGAAGGTTGATGCCATTTTGGCGAGGGAAAAAGACCTCGCCCTGGCTCTGAAGACTCAAAGCATCCGCATCGAGACGCCCGCAATGGGCAAGTCAATGGTCGGCATCGAGGTCCCGAACCCGACTCCAACCCTCGTCACTCTGCGGGGAATAATGGGGAGCAAAGAGTTCAAAAAGATAAGCACGAAAGCCCACCTGCCCATCGCCTTGGGCAAGGGCAGCGGAGGCGAGACCGTATCCTTCGATCTCGCCAAGATGCCCCATCTTCTCATCGCCGGGGCCACGGGCAGCGGCAAGAGCGTGTGCATCAATGCCATCGTCTCCTGCCTCATCAAAGAGAAATCGCCCTCCGAGTTGCGCCTCCTCCTTGTGGATCCCAAGCGCGTCGAACTGACACCGTACAATGGAATTCCTCACCTCATGGCGCCCGTAATCGTCGAGTCTGACCAGGTGGTCGGATACCTCAAGGGCCTCATCCGAGAAATGCTCGACCGCTATCGTCGCATGGAGGAGATTGGCGTCCGCAACATCGACAGTTACAACTCGCGTATGCCCGACAGGATGCCCTATCTGGTAGTGGCAGTAGACGAGTTGGCAGACCTGATGATGACCGCCTCCTTCGATGTTGAATCATCACTGTGCCGCCTGGCTCAACTGGGCCGCGCCACCGGAATCCACCTGATCGTCGCCACGCAGAGGCCCTCCGTGGACGTGATTACAGGTTTGATCAAAGCCAACTTCCCCAGCCGCATCAGCTTCGGAGTGACATCGCAGGTCGATTCCAGGACCATCCTCGACGTCGCCGGCGCCGACAAGCTGCTTGGCAAGGGCGATATGCTGTATCTGCCCCTGGACGCCGGCAAACCGTCCAGAGTGCAAAACGTCTTCATCTCCGATGAGGAGATAGAGTCGATGGTCGAGTTCTGGAAGACAACTCCCTGGCCCGCCCTGCCGCGCATCGACCTCCTGGCCCACGATGACGAGGACGATGTGGATGACATGGAAGTTGACGACCCGGATCGGGACGAAATGCTGGACAAGGCCATAGAGTTGGCCTATAGCCACCGCAAGCTCTCAACGTCTCTCCTCCAGCGCCGCCTGCGAGTCGGCTATCCCAGGGCAGCCCGCCTGATGGACCAACTGGAAGAAGAGGGAATTGTTGGCCCTGGCGACGGCTCAAAATCCAGAGATGTTATAATCAGTCAGGCATAACGAACAAAACTTTCACAGTCTGAAAGACGGGGAAGACGAACGTTGGTCCGAAACCTGACAGGTATGGTTGGCTCCGTCACCCGGCGGGGCCGCGACGAGCCAGATGACGCGCCCGACCGAGACAGCTGTCTGGTCTGTGGAAATGACCTGACAGACTCGGATACCTACTCACTTTACCGTGTCTGCCCACGCTGTCGTTTCCACTACAGCATGTCGGCGCGGGAGCGCATAGCATCACTGGCCGACCCTGAGAGCTTCGAGGAGATCAACCGCTCCATCGTTTCTCTGGACCCTCTCTCCTTCTCATCCCGTGAGTCCTACACCCGGCGTTTGTTCCGAGACCAACGACGCACCGGACTCACAGAAGCCATCGTGACCGGCGAATGCACCATCGGCGGTAGTCCCGTCATGCTCATCGTCCTAGATTTTGGATTCATGGGCGGAACGATGGGCTGTGTTGTGGGAGAGAAAGTCGCTCTGGCCCTGGAACGGGCTGTAAAACGCGGTCTTCCCGCCATCGCGGTTGTCACCAGCGGTGGCGCCCGAATTCAAGAGGGCGTGCTGTCCCTGATGCAGATGGCCAAAACCACCATCGCCGCCAACAAGATGAACGAGGCTGGCTTGCCCTACGTAACCGTTCTGGCAAACCCTGCCACCGGACAGGCGTTCGGCAGTTTCGCAAACCTGGCCGATGTCATCATGGCAGAGCCTGGAGCCATCGTCGGGTTTTCGCCCTTTAGAGTTATCAAACAGGCCAGTGACGAACCGATGTCCACTGAATCTCACACCGCCGAGTCCCGACTCGAACACGGCCTGCTAGACGCCGTTGTGGACCGACGTGAACTACGCACGGTCCTGGGAGTTCTGCTGGACCTTCTCGGCCCCCGTTACCGGCTGGAACGCGCCGACGAGCGGGGCCCCAGCAAGCCCACTGACCACCTGCGGGCGCCCGCCTGGGATTCTGTCCAGCTCTCACGTCACGAGTCTCGGCCCACATCTGGAGACTACATGAAGATGATGTTCCCCAATTTCGTCGAATTGCACGGAGACCGCAGTCACGGCGATGACTCGTCCATCGTCTGCGGCATCGCTCAGTTGGCAGGCCAGACCGTCATGGCCATCGGCCAAGAGCGGGGTGGCGACGATATCAGCCGTAGAATCACTCAAAATGGCCGAACTCGCCCCGAAGGCTTCCGCAAGGCCCAGCGAGGCATGCGGCTGGCCGCAAAATTCAACATGCCCATCGTCACGCTAATCGACACCCCGGGACCGGACCTCAGCCAGGACGCTGAACAGCGCGGCCTCGGCAACGCCATTGCCAGCACGATGGCTCTCATGGCCCGTCTGGACGTGCCGTCGGTCTCGGTCATCATTGGCGAAGCCGGAAGCGGCGGAGCATTGGCCCTCGGAGTCGCGGATAGAACGCTCATGCTCGAAAACGCCACATACTCGGCAGTGTCGCCAGAAGAGGCAGCGGAAGTGATTTACCAGGACCGCACCCGCGCAGACGAAGCCGCCGAATCCATGAAGTTGACCGCCTACGATTGTCGAGACCTCGGCATCATAGACACCGTGGTGCCAGAGCCTTCCGGAGGGGCGCACCTCGATCCGGGTGAAGCTGCCCGCCAACTGCGTCGTATGATCGTCAGTGAACTGGTGGGCTTGCAATCGCGGGGCGCCAAGAAAATGCAAAAAGACCGCTATAAGAAATACCGGAACATCGGAGAGTACAGTTCCTACTTTAGCGCCGCCCTCACAAGAGATGTGAACGCCCTACAGAACCTGTTGGCCGCTTGCGCAAGATGGATCACCCGCCGCAGCGCCCCCAACGACCACCCGCCAGAACCGCCGAAACCCCAGCAACCGGATTAAGGGCAAGACTCCCTAACCGAGCAGTCCCGCCTCACCCAACACGAACCTGATCTCGTCCACATCCCCGCGTTCAAGCTCTGATTGCGGATGTCGAGGCGCCGTTCCCTCGTACCCTAGAAGTCCCAACGCCGCCTTCACTCCGGCGACGCCGTGCTGGCCTATGATTCCGTCCATGCGAGATGCCAACATCTGCAAAGGTCGAGCCCGGACAACCCGGCCGGCGTAACCCATCTCCATAATATCTCGGCAAAGCCCGGGCGCGATATTGCCCAACCACATACACGTCCCGTTGGCTCCCATCGCAGCGCCTGCCAGAAGCAGCCCGCCGTTGCAAATCCAGAACTTTTTGTGTTCAGGAGCGTGGATGCGGACTCGGCCCTCAAACCGGATGTCATGGTCGGTGATGTATCCGAAAACGTTATCCAGTGAAATCAGGTCACCGATCAACTCGGGCGGAGCAGCCGGAACGCCTGTAAACGTCTGATGAATCACGACCACAGGGACAGGAGACTCACTGGTGACTTTCAAAAAGTACGCCTCAACCTCTGCCGGAGACATGGGTCTGGGAATTCGGACCCTGACCATGTCGGCTCCTGCTTTGGCATACGCTTCTGCCAGTCTCAGAGTCTCAGATGACGCCGGGTTGTCGATTCCGGCGATTACGAATCGCTGGCCGCCGTGAGCCTGGGATACCGTCTCCACAATGCCAATTTTCTCGTCATCGCTCAGCGCCAGCTCTTCCCCGTTCGCGGTCCCAAGAACAAACCCGGACAATGGAGTTTCCAGCCAGCGTTCGACATTCCGAGCGAGGGCGTCGTGGTCCACACGATCTTCGGAGTCGAAGGGTGTCGGAGTCGGCGCAACTACGATTGGGTTGGTTTCAGGAATCGTCATTAATTCGCTGTATCTCGCTCAATCCAGGCCCAAAAGACCCGCCGCGTTGCCGCCGAGAATCTTTTCCTTGTCAGATTCAGACACGTTCGGAGCGTCCAACACCCAATGGGCCGGAGAGTCGAAACCCATATCGAAGGGGAAGTCGCTCCCCAGAAGCACGTTGTCCGAAGTCACAGTCTCCAGCAGATAATCAAGCGCTGGATAGCTATGAGTCAGACAGTCGAAATACAGCTTTCGGAGGTATGAGCTTGGAACGCCCTGAATATCGTTAACCTTGCCCTCGTCCCGCACTTTGTAGGCCCGGTCCATCCTGCCTATGCCATAGCACGCGTAACCCCCTCCGTGAACGAAGCACAGCTTCAGATTGGGCAACTTGTCTACAACTCCACCGAAAATCAGGCTGGCCACGGCAATAGCCGTCTCCAGCGGGTTGCCGATGGCATTGGCTAGATAGTACGAGCCGGTGCGGTCAGATGCCGCAGGCGCGTGGGGATGGAAGAGTATGAAAGCTCCCATGTCCTGCGCCGCCTCGAAGAACGGCAGAAGCTCGGGGTCGTCGTAATTCCGCCCGTCCACATGGGTGCATAGCTCTGCGCCTTTGAGGCCATTCGCCATGTTCCGTTCAAGCTCTTTGATGGCGACGTCAACATCCTGCATCGGAACCGTGGCAAGACCGCCAAACCTGTTTGGATAAGTCGCAATCGCCTCGGCAATCTCGTCATTCAATTCCTGAGAAGCGGCCAGAGCTTCGTCAACAGGCAGGTGGTAGTTGAAGAAGTAGGGAGGAGTAGACAGCATCTGCATATCAACGCCAATGGAGTCCATCAGCGCGACCCGCTCGTCCAACGTCAGCGTCCAGTTCGGCTCCACAGGGCCGGCCTTGCGGTCTCGTGTCATGATGAACTGGCGCCCGCTCTGTTCATCCAGCGTCGCGCGATACCAGTCCCTCCCCTCAGAAGCTGCGTTCCAGAACTTCTGAGGAATCAGGTGGCAGTGAATATCAATTCGCATAGCGCTACGCCGTCACCACGCCGCCGTGAGTCCCGCGCTGAGACTCGAACTTGGAGATGTCGTCCTCGCGTTCCATTGTCAGGCCGATATCGTCCAGGCCGTTCAGCAGGGAGTAACGCCGGAAGGGTTCGAGATCAAAAGTCGCGACCACCTCTTCCGAGTCGTCCCAAACTCGTTTGGCTTCCAGATCGACATGCAATTTGTAGCCGGGGTCTTTCTCGGCGTTCTCAATTATCTTCTGCACCGTCTCCTCTGGCAGAACCACCGGCAGGATTCCGTTCTGAAAGCAGTTGCCGTTGAAGATGTCCGCGAAACTGGGAGCGATGACACAGCGGAAGCCGTAATCGCCCAGCGCCCAGGGAGCATGCTCTCTGGAGGAACCAGAACCGAAATTACGGCCAGCCACCAGAATCTCCGCGTCCTCGTATCCCGGCTTGTTCAAAATGAAGTCCGGGTTGTCGGAGCCGTCGGCATTGTACCGCCAGTCGTTGAAAAGGAACTGGCCGAAGCCGGTTCGCTCCACCCGCTTGAGAAACTGCTTGGGGATGATCTGGTCAGTATCGACATTCACCCTGTTCATGGGAAGAACGCCGCCGTGGACTCTCACAAATGGTTCCATTATTCAAACTCCTAAAGTAGCGATTCAGCCATTCGCCATGCTGAGCCTTGCTTGCCGTGAAACCAGATTCTTCGACCGCGCTCTCAGAATGGCGAGAAGGTATTTGCTAGATTGATCTGGATTCCTACCACTCCCGAATGTCGACGAAATGCCCCGCAATTGCCGAAGCTGCGGCCATCTCGGGGCTAACCAGATGAGTCCTGCCACCCTTGCCCTGACGGCCCTCGAAGTTTCTGTTGGAGGTGGATGCACACCGCTCGCCAGGGTCCAGAATGTCCGGGTTCATGCCCAGACACATCGAGCAGCCAGCAATCCGCCAGTCGAATCCCGCTTCGGTGAGAATCTTGTCAAGTCCCTCGTCCTCTGCCTGGGCCTTGATAGCCGCAGAGCCAGGGACAACCATCGCGTAGACGCTGTCGGCAACTTTCCGGCCTTTCGCGACTTCGGCGGCGGCGCGGATGTCTTCGATCCGTCCATTCGTGCAGGAACCGATGAACACCCTGTCCAGAGTGATGTCCTCAATCCGGGTGTCCGGTTCCAGGCCCATGTAGTCCAGAGCCCGGCCCACTGATTCTTTGTCCCCTTCGTCATCATACGAGTCGGGATTCGGCACCCTGCCGGTCACCGGAGCGACCATCCCAGGGTTGGTTCCCCACGAGACGTGAGGCTCGATCTCGCTGGACGGGATAATCACGACCTTGTCGTATTCCGCGCCCTCGTCAGTGGCCAACTCGCGCCACGCCTCGACTGCCTTGTCGAAGTCTGCGCCCTGCGGCGCGTTGGCCCGACCGCGAACGTACTCAAAGGTCTTGTCGTCAGGAGCGACCATACCGGCGCGCCCTCCGCCCTCAATGGACATATTGCAGACCGTCATTCGGCCCTCCATCGAAAGCTGGCGGATTCCCTCTCCGGTGTACTCGATGACGTGCCCGGTGGCTCCGGCGACTCCGATTTTTCCAATGATCGCCAGTATCACATCTTTGGCCGACACGCCCGTGGCAAGCGGCCCGTCGATTCTGACTTCCATCGACTTGGGCTTGAACTGGCGCAGGGTCTGGGTCGCAAGCACGTGCTCGACCTCAGATGTCCCAATGCCCATGGCGAAGGCGCCGAACGCTCCGTGAGTGCTGGTGTGGCTGTCTCCGCACACGATGGTCTTGCCCTGCTGAGTGTATCCTTGCTCCGTCCCGATGATATGCACGATGAACTGAATCGGACTGAACCTATCGAAAAGTTTGAGGCCAAACT
>JASLRP010000422.1 GCA_030743915.1 SAR202 cluster bacterium
CAGGCTTTCCAGGTATCCCCAGAGCCGCTCGGTCATCGCCGCGTCCTGGGCCATACGGCGGTTGCTGCCTCGCAGGGAGCTGTCATACTTCCAGGTCCATTTGCCGTTGGGAAGTTGCTTGAGGTTGTGAACGAGACTGCCGCGAAGCTGCACTGGGTCGCGTCGAGGGTTGTAGGCTATTACTCGATCCACGAAGGCGTCTATGGAGTCTAGTTCGTCGTCCTGCTCCACGAAGCGTCGGATATTTTGCGATCCTGCCCGTTGGTTCTCAGGCCCGGCGTCAACGATGACCAGAGCTCGGATTTCGTCAGGGTTGTTCGAGGCGTATGTGAAGGAGTTGCGTCCGCCCATCGACAACCCCATCAGCACGAAATCCTTGAGGCCGATTTCCTGCACCACGCCTTTGATGTCGTTCTGTTGGGTTTCGGGCGAGTAGTCGCCGTCGGGCGCCCAGTCGCTGTCTCCGTGTCCTCTCAGGTCGAGCGCTCTGACGTGGAACTTGTCGGAGAATGCCAGAGCCACGAAGTCCCAGGAGTGGCACTGCTGGGCGAAACCGTGCAGAAGAAGCATGTCTGGCTTGTCTGCGTTGCCCCAGTCCAGGTAGTGGAATCGCATGCCGTTGGCCTCGACGAAATGGTCCTCAGGAACGACCTCGGTTGAGAAGGTGACGCCTGCAACGCGGGCGGCTTCATAGAGGGACAGTCCCTGGCTGGCTGGTGAAGTCAATTTTCTCTCCTGCGCTTGTCGTGTTGATCGCGTGCCGGAACCTCCGGCCCCCAGACCAATCCGGTTTTCTGCTCGTTGATGCTTGATTTACACGGGTGGTCGCCTGTTGTGCCACTCTGTGGCCTGCTCGTAGGCGTGGGCGACTTGCAGGACCGTGGCGTCCTCGAAGGGCCTGCCAGCAATCTGCATTCCGATGGGAAGGTCCGAACTGGTGAATCCCGATGGGACCGTCGCCGTGGGGTATCCGCAGATGTTGAATGGCCGAGTCAGGCGGGACATGAGAGACAGAGCGTTCTCCTGCCGACCGCCGATTTCGATGTGGGTCTGGTCGATTTTCGGCGCTCCGATGGCAGAGGTCGGAGCTACCAGGATGTCGTATCGCTCCATCACCTCGGCCATCTGCCTGTTGAATTCTGTTCGGGCGCGTTGGGCCTTGAGGTAATCCTGGGCCGACGTCAACGCGCCGGTCTGGAGTCTTCCGCGAACATCGGCGCCGATGTCCTGGGGACGGTCTCTGAGGTTGTCAGTATGGACCTCTGCGGCCTCTGCTATGAGGATCGTGCTGGAGATTGCCAGCGAATGGTTGAGGATCGGGATCGACACCCGCTCGACGCTCGCTCCCAACTCGCTCAGGACGCCTGCAGCGACGTTAATGGCCTCGGCGACCTCGGGGTCGATGATGTCGTAGAAGAACTCCTCGGGAATGCCAATTCGCATTCCGTTGATGCTCTGGCCCAGTGAGGCTGTGAAGTCCTCGTCGGGCACGTTGGCCGATGACTGGTCGCGGGAGTCGTGTCCTGCTATGACGTTCATTATGAGGGCTGCGTCTCTGGCGGTGCGTGTCATGGGGCCCACGGTGTCCAGGCTGAACGACAAGGGGAACACGCCCCGCCTGCTGACACGCCCGAACGTCGGCTTGAGGCCCACGATACTGCACAGTCCGGCGGGAATTCGCACGGAGCCGCCGGTGTCGCTTCCCAGGGCGCCCATGACCTGCCCGGACCCAACCGCGGACCCTGAGCCGCCGCTGGAGCCTCCGGTGATGCCGTCGATGTCCCAGGGGTTGTGGGCGGGGCCGTCATGAGGATTAACGCTGGTGGCTCCCAGGGCGAACTCGTGCATCTGGAGCTTGCCCATCAGGATAGCTCCGGCATCTGCGAATTTCTCAGCGACGGTGGCGTCGTAGTCGGGCACGAAATCTCGATATATCTTCGAGCCGATGGTGGTAAGAATTCCTTTGGTGTAGTAAAGGTCCTTCAAACCTATCGGGATGCCGTGAAGCGGGCCTCGATAGTTTCCGGTCTGTATTTCGCTCTCGGCAGTCCGGGCTGAAGCCAGGGCGTCGCCGGAGAGCAGAGTTATGAATGAATTCAGGCTTGGCTCAGTAGCTTCAATGCGGTCGAGATGGGCCTGGGTCAACTCCACGGGCGACAGGCGTTTTTGAGAAATCAGGTCAGCCGCCTCGGAAATCGACAGATAGTGAAGCTCTTGTGAGGTCATCTGGAATCCCCCTGAGGGTCGGCTCGGAAGGTTATGGCGGGTTCGGCGTCTTTGAGGTCCAGAACGTCGAGGGATGCCATGTCATTGGCGGTGGCCAGGGCGTTGGCGACCAACGCCGCCGACTCGTCGGCGGTCAGCTTGATGCCGGCGGCCATAGCCAGGGCTTCAACGGTGTTTTGAGTAATATTGTTGTCTGTCAAAGCGCTGCGATCCTTTTTAATCGACGTTGGAGTTATTGCGTCCGATTGGAGGGCCGCTATATTAGTTACACCCTGACAGGCAATGTGTCAAATTTTGAGGGGGTGGACGGTCACGGAATTGGCCGCTAGCAGGCAAAATGGCGATTTTCTGACGGGATGCGCCGAATGGAAAAGACGGAGCGCAGGCGGTCAGGGCGTCGCAGGCGCTCCAAAGGGAGTGGGGACCGGGCCTGTGTCTGACAGAGCCTCTGCTAGCAGGTCGAGGGCGGTGCTTACGTCGGACCTGTTTTCGCCGATGATCCACAGAATTGCCGGGCCAACTCGCCCGACGAATACGGTCTCATCGTCGGCAATCCAACGACGACTGTCCTGGTCGCCGTCGGTGCTCAGGTCTTCAACATCCTGGTATTTGACGCCCATGAACACCTGGTAGGCGTCGAAGAACTCCGCCGCGTCCTGGAACGTGTCCCATCTGATCATAGAGACGAACAACCGCTCGCCCAGAGGCCCGTTGAGCAGAGAGTAACGGTCGCCGCCCCAGCCCGAGGCGGCGTCTTCAGCCTGGCCATCGTCCACGTATTCCTCTAGATATGCTCGAATCAGGAATTCACCCATGATGTCAGAACTGACCTCGTTCCACCCTTTGCCCATATCCGATGAGAGGTCCGGGAGCATGGTCAACTGAGGGTCTTCCGACGTTAGATACTTTTCGGGATGAAGCACCTGTTCGGTGGTGATGGGCGGGTTTTCGTAGGCGTCGTTGATAGTGACCCAACCGTTCTCTCCGAACAGGCTGGCGACGAAACTCGCGCCCTCTCGCACAGGGAACAGCGTGGTCTCTCGAATGATGCGTGGAGCGTTGAGAAGCTCAGAATCTGGCACCGGCTCTCGGAGGATATCGACCTCGTCTTGCGTCATGACGGTGGCGATGTATCCAGATGATATCTGGGCCACGTCGCCCAGGATGAGGGCATTGGCGGCACGGAAGTAATCGGACCCGGCGGCGCGGGTGCGAGTTCTTATGTCGGCGGTGTTGAACATTTCCTGTTGGAGCGCGCCCATGTAGGCGTTGGCGTAGCCAAGCTCGCCCTTAGGACCGATGGTAGAGTCGTCCAGGAGAACGTAAACCTTTTCGGTCTGGTCGTCGAACAGCGCCAGGACCTGCTGCTCCTGTATCCTGGTCAGAATCTCCTCAAGGTCCTGGTCCTCGTCCATAAGACCCAGAGCTTTGTATAGCTCCTGGGCTTCGTACACCTGATCGCGCACGGCGGGGCGGCGGAAGAATCCCCGGGTGATTTCCTGAAGGTCGGAACGTGACCTGAATTCTGCGGCGATGTCGCCGTCAAAGTTGAGATCGCGTAGTTCGTGGACGATCGGTTCAGCCTCGGCGATCATGTCGCTGAGGCTGGACGCCACCACTCCGATATCAGGGGTGGGCAATGCTGTCGGCTCCGGGGTTGGCACGGTCGTGGCGACCGGCGGAGGCGTTGGAGCAACCGTGGGCGCCGGGGTGGGAATCACAGCGGCAACAATCGGCGCTGGCGCAGTTTGTGGCTCAACAGAAGCTGAGACCGCTATGCCTCCCAAGTCCTCTACATCGTCTCCTGGCACGACGATCATCACCACCAACAGAGCGATTATTACGAAGACGCCTGCTCCGATAGCACCCAAGAGCCACATTGGCGTTTTCTTGTGTTCGACTTCTTCAGGAGACTCGACTGCGGGCATTGAGGGCGCGGTCACTGCGTCCTGAGTCGCGCCCAGTCCCGGAGGCGCGGACGGAGCAGGTCCCAGTGGAACGGTGGGCATTGGAGCGCCAGAGTCCATCGCCTCAGTGGGAGTGTCGATCATCTCAGTGGCGGCTCCGTCGGCGATGTCGATTACCGCTGTGGCCGCCGAGTCATCATGGCCAGCAGAAGGCGTCCCGCTTCCCGTCCACGCGACAGAGGTTACGATATCCTTGGCGGTCTGGAACCTGTCGTCAGGGGTTTTCGCCAGAGCTTTGAGGAGAATCGCTTCGATTCGAGGTTCTATGTTTTTGTTCAAAAGCGTCGGCAAGGGCAGAGGTTTGTGGACGTGGGCCATCAGGGTCGCGGCTGGCGTGTCCGCTCTGAAAGGCGTCTGGCCCACCAGCATTTGGTAAAGCAGGACGCCGAAGGCGTAGAGGTCCGAGCGATGGTCGGCGTCTGCGCCCATTGCCTGTTCTGGAGACATATACTCTGGCGTGCCAAGAGCCTGGGATGTCTGGGTGTAGCGTATCGACGCCGCCAGCATTCGAGCCAGGCCAAAGTCTGCCAGAATCGGGTTGTCTGATTCGTCCAGAAGGACGTTGGCTGGTTTTATGTCGCGGTGAATGATCCCTTCGCCGTGCGCGTAGTCCAGCGCCTCGGCCAACGGCCTCATTAGCTCGATCACCTGTTGGGTGGGCAGTGGCTCGGGTCCCAGCTTGTCCTGAAGGGTGCCGCCGGAAACCAGCTCTGAAACGATGTAGGTGAAGCCTTTGTCCTCGCCGAAATCGAAAATCTGGAGGATGTTCGGGTGCCTGAGCCTGGCGACGGTCTGGGCTTCTTGAGCGAATCTTTCAACGAAGGTGGGGTCGTCGGTGTAGTAGGAGGGAAGCACCTTTACGGCAACGAATCTGTCCAGATTGGGGTCGTGAGCGCGGAACACTGTAGCCATTCCGCCCCGTCCCAATTGCTGAATGACCCGATATCTTCCCAAACTGCTGCCGGGAGGTATGCTTACCATTTACGCTCACCCCGTTCCGGTTTAATGGCCCCAGACGTCACAGCAACACAAATCCGAACCCACCGACGGTCACCAGGCTGACTTTGTTTTCGGGGTCCATCTCCAGTTTCGCCCTCAGTCTGGCTGCGACCGTGTCAAGGGTCATCGTCTCGTCGAGGTTCTCGGCGCCATCGGGCCAAATCTCGTCTGAAAGTTCATCCCGGCTGACGACAACGCCCTTGCGAGTTGCCAACGCTGTCATCAACGCGGACTCGGCTTCATTGAGTTCGGAGTCGGCCTCCTCAGATGGAGGCGGCTCGGTGATGTAGGTGCCGTGAGGGGGGGTGTTGGCGGCCTCAACCATCACGGTTCCGGGCGCGTCGATTTGGAACACAAGTGTAACTTCGCTTCCGCCCAGCTTGATGTGGTCGCCGTGGTTCAGCAAGTTTTCGTTTTGGCCGATCCTTTTCTGGTTGACGTAGGTGCCGTTGGTGGTGTTGAGATCGCGCAGCACGAATCCACCGGGCGTGTCCAGAATCAATGAATGACGTCGCGAGACGGTGGTCTCGTCGATCACCACATCATTGTCCTGACGCCTGCCCAGCGTAATTGGACGGTCTGTCAGTTTGATGATGACGCCGTTGTTCGGGCCGCCCCTCACAAGGAGCGTGGCCGCGGCGCCCACTTCCACCATCATGCTCTCCGTCATTGCACGCGTGAATAATTTGTTGAATTGAACGTTGTAATTATCATGTACCCAACAATTTTACTAGAGGTTGTGGCGAAGTTCCACACGGTGTAATGTCAACACATATGACCGAATAGACACATGCCATCGAAATCAGTCACAATTTGACCGTCTGAAGCGGTCGTTAAAGAGTGGTAATTGGCCTGGATTGGAGGAGATGCAACTCGTCCCCTTCAAAGGAGAACTCGATATCCTGAGGTTGACCGTAGGTGGATTCCAGGGACCGAGCGGCTGCGCATAGCTGCCGCAACTGCGAGTCAGATAGGACCGGGGCGTTGCGCTGGGCCGGGGGGACAGGCATCTGCATGGTCCCCTTGTCGCCATCTCGCACGATCATCGTTTCTTTGTCGGAGATGTGAGATGTGATGACCGCCATGTCGTGTTTGGACACGATGATGTGATCAGGGGTCACGATGCCCGAGACGACCGCCTCTCCCAAACCCCAACAGGCGTTGATCATGATCTCGTCGGGATTCCCGGTGACCGGATTCGCGGTGAACACGACGCCCGCCGAGGTCGCGTACACCATCTTCTGGACGACCACTGGCATGGCGACGTCCGTGTAGGAGATGCCCTGCATGTTTCGATACATCATGGCATGCACGCTCCACAGGGAAGACCAGCAGTTCATAACCGAGTCCAAAACGTCGTTCTCGTTCATTATGTTCAGGAATGTGTCGTGCTGGCCCGCGAAGCTGGCGCCGGGCAGGTCTTCAGCTGTGGCTGAGGACCTGACGGACACGGGTAAATACCCGAAGTCAGCGGTTGGCTTGAACTCTGAGGTTTCGGCCAGTCGCTGGTACGCCTCAACGGTCTGCTGGGCTACCTCGGTGGGCATCTGAGAGGCGGAGAACATCCTCTGGATGTCCGAGGACGCGCTGGCCAGCGCCGAAGGATCGGAGCCGTCGAGATTTGCCAGGCGTTGGGTGATTTTGGTTTCGAGTCCAGTCTGGCGCAGATGTGCCCAGTACGCGTCCGACGTCAGGCTGAAGCCGGGAGGCACGGGCATTCCAGCCGCGGCCATGCGAGCCAGACTGGCGGCCTTGCCACCGATGGTTCCCAGATCAAGAGTGTCTCCGAAGAACTGGATGTTGGGGCCGTATTCCTGATCGGTCATGATTCGATATGTTCCTAATCGTCTCCGCCAG
This sequence comes from SAR202 cluster bacterium, assembly GCA_030743915.1. Taxonomy (GTDB): domain Bacteria; phylum Chloroflexota; class Dehalococcoidia; order Lucifugimonadales; family UBA1123; genus UBA1123. Next base: position 7,050 of record JASLRP010000422.1, read on the forward strand.
CGCGGGCAGGTTGGGTTTGACTTGAACTCGGGTCACGGGTCGCCAGGGATGCCTCAGCCTCCATCAGAAGCTTGCCGACGTTCCTGACGTTTTTGTTGACCAGGGCCGGACCCAAGGCGAAGGCGGCGACGAGGATGCCGCCGATGGCGATGGCGAATGGCACGCTGGTGAAGGACGCCATCGCGCCTGCCTGTGTGGCGCTGAGCGGCATGATACTCCAGGTCATTCCATAGAATCCCATCACCCTGCCGCGCATGTGGTCGGGGACCAAAAGTTGGAGCGAACTCATGATCGATATCATGTAAACCGAACTGGACATTCCCATGACTATCATGAACCCTGCCGCTATCGGGAACGATGAGAAGTAATGGGCGGTGATGGCAAACCCAGCAACTGACAACCCGAACGTGGCGCCGCCGCCAATGATGAGCAGGCCCTTGTGCCGGAAATTGGATTTTGATCCCAAAAGCATCGTCATCCCGAATGCGCCAACGCCGCCAATGCTCATCAGCGTTCCCTGGGCGTCGGCTCCCAATTTCAGGACGTCCACGGTGATGGCGGGCATCATGCTGATATACGCCATGCCGAAGAAACTGTTGAAGAAGGTCATCCCGATCAGGAACCAGAAGATGCTGTCCCCTTTGATGAATTTCAGTCCGTCAGCCATGTTTTGAAGCGCATTGCCGGTGGTGGTCTCGATATATGGCACATGGAGCCAGAAAATCACCATCGACATGATGGCAAATCCCGCCCCAGCAATGAAGAAGGTTGACGATGTGTCCAACGTAGCGATAATGAAGCCCGCCACCGCGGGCGCGAAAATGCGAGTGCCCTGCCAGATGGCAGATTGAAGCGCGACGGCGCTGACCATAGCGCTTCTGTCAATCAAATGTGGGTACAGCGCCTGACGGGCTGGTTGGTCGAAGGCATTAACAGCCCCTGTTATAAGGGCGATTACCAGAATGTGCCATACCGCAACCACGCCTGTGACTGTCAGAAAAGCCAACAAAAATATCAGCGCAGCAGTGGTAATCTGGGTGGTGATGATTAGCCTGCGCTTGTCCAGCTTGTCAGCGTACACGCCCCCGAACAAGTTAAGCGTAATAGCGCTCACGGCGTTGGCGGCTCCGACGTATCCGAGATAGAGCGGGGATTCGGTTAACTCGTAAACGAGCCAGAACTGCCCGAAGTTGAGCATCTGAAATCCACTGACCGACGCAAGGGTTCCGAGCCAATACGCGCGATACGCTGGATAGCGAAGCGCCGGAGGTAGTTGGAATCGGCCTCTTTTTTCTGTGGCGTCAGTCTCTGTGGATCGATTCAAATTCGGGGGCTTTCCGCTGCTATGCGAAAAAGCTGGAGAGTCAGTCCTTCAGGGGAATTCTGCCCCAACTCACCGAGTCGGATTCTTGGGACAGGCTTTGTTCCCTGATGAGATCGCGAATCTGCAGCAGCGTGGCGTTGACCTCGTTGGTTACGTACACCCAGTCAGGTTCCTCTGGGAACCAGTAGGGGGACGTGATGCGAACGACCTTGCCTTCAGCAGCGTTCAGATAAATACCAAATTTCGATACGTGGGGAAGCATGTACTACTCCTATGATCGGATACAGTAGCACACGCTTTGCCATCGTTCAATACTTTAACAAACCGTCGCATCGGTTTCAGCCGGCAGGGCAAGGCGTTTGCATCCAAATGAAGTTTGAGACAAGTGCCAGGATTGAGGCCATCACACGACTAGGCACGGGAGATGGCCTCAATGAAAGAAATAATACCCTGTCCGACCTATGGACCACCCCATCCTTGAGTCGTTTTTCAGCCGCCTGCTAGACTCGCACTATCTGGTTGACCGGCGCATATGCGCCATTTTCCAGAAAGACAATCTGGTCCAGCAATTCGTACCTGCGGTCGCCTGCGACGCGCAATACTTCTTCCCATATGGAAGCTGCGACAATCTCACCGAAGACGACAAATCCACTGCCGATCTCCACGGTTTGGCGAAGTTGACATTCGAGATGGGCCCTGCAGTCCTCCACCAAAGGCGCGTCGATCTCGCGGGCATCGCCGAGCACAAAACCGGACCTTTCGATTCTCTCCCGCCCAAACCACTCGAGACATCCATAGACCGCTGGGGCCATCGAAGAATCGACAAAGTTCACCCCGAAACAGCCTGTCTCGAGAATGTTCTGCTCCGTCGTATTGCGTCTTGTGCCCGAGAACATCAGGATAGGGGGGTCGAACGACACCATTTGAAGCCAGCTCTTCGGTGCAACGTTGGGCTCCTTGGCGGAATCTTGCGTAGAGATCAAGACTATCGGCCCAGGGATCAAGCTGGGATGCCACCCATTCTTGTCTATCGGATAGTCGATCTTCTTCATGGCAATCCTCCTGTGAGACAGTGTGCGGGTTCGGTCGATGCAAGAAACCCGGTGCGAGGACATAGCCCAGATGCGAGGCGCCGGGGGCGCTCCTGGACGACTTTCGTTTTTGGTCATGCTGGACGAATTCGCAGCGTCTGGTCGCGTGTGAAATGATCGCGAATTATTTACGACCAGATTCTTCTTTTCGACTTAGAATGGCGAGTTGCCTGACCACTGAAAACCTGACCGCCTACTCCACCGTCACGGACTTTGCGAGGTTGCGGGGCTGGTCCACGTCGCACCCTCTCCACAGGGCAATGTGGTATGCCAGAAGTTGCATGGGAACGGCCATCAACACCGGGCTGACCATCGACGACGCTTCCGGGATGTATATCACCTCGTCGGCGCTATCTTCGATGTCGGTATAGCCTTCGGTGGCGATCGCTATCACTGTGCCGCCTCTGGCTTTGACCTCGTTGATGTTGCTGAGCATCTTTTCGTAGAGGTCATCCCTGGGCATCAGCGCCACAACGGGCATGTCGTCGTCGATCAGCGAGATGGGCCCGTGCTTCATCTCTGCGGCAGGGTAGCCCTCGGCGTGAATGTAGCTCAACTCCTTGAGCTTCAGAGCGCCCTCCATCGCCAGCGGGAAGTTGATTCCCCGACCAAGAAACAGGAAGTCAGAACGACGACCGAATATTGGAGCCAACGCTTTGTATTGGCTTTCGTCCGCCAGAGCCTGTCCCAGCAGTTCGGGAAGCCTGGCCAGTTCGGCCACCAACTCTCGGTTTCTGGAAGGCTCCAGCGTGCCTCGGCGTGTCCCGATATCGATGGCTAGCAGATACAGCGCAATCAACGAATTTACGAACGTCTTGCTGGAGGCAACTCCGATCTCCAGTCCCGCCCTCAGCAGCATGGTGTGTTCGGCAACGCGGGTCGTCTGGGTTCCGGGATAGTTGCACAGCGTTAGCTGGAGGGCGCCTTTGTTCTGGGCCTCTTCCATGGACGCCAGCGTGTCGGCGGTCTCGCCAGACTGGCTAATTGACACCACCAGCGTGTTCTCATCAATCACAGGGTTGCGATATCGAAATTCCGATGAATTGTCGAATTCGCAGGGTATGCGGGCCAGGGATTCCATCCAGTGTCGGGCGACCATGGCGGCATTGAAACTGGTGCCCATGCCCAGGAACACAACGCGGTCGATTCTGGCGACATCCTCATTCGATATGTCGAACTCGTCGAGCGTCACTTTCAGATCATCGAAGGACACCCGGCCCCGAAGGGAGTTTATGACCGCTTCGGGCTGTTCGTGTATCTCCTTGAGCATGAAGTGTTTGTATTCGCCTTTGGCTGCGGACAGGGCATCGTAGGCAACATGCATGGGGCTTTTGGTGATGCCTATGCCTTCCAGGGTTCGGTATTTGGCTGTGTGGTCGTTCAGGACAACCATCTCGCCGCCTGCCAGGTACGCGACATCCTGAGTATGCGGAAGCAAAGCAGGCAGGTCGCTGGCCAAAAGAAGTTCGTCCTCTCCATATCCTACGACCAGACCTCCGGCGTTCCCAAGCCGGAAGGCCACCAGCTTTCCTGGTTCGCGAGTGGATATGGCGACGACGGCGTTTGCGCCTCTTATCTCGCCTGCGGCAGCGCGGACGGCTTCCTCGAATGGGTACTCCTGGTCGATATACGACTCGATCAGATGAGGGATGCACTCGGCGTCTGTCTGGGACGTGAACGCATGACCCTCGGCGATGAGACTCTCTTTGATCTGGACGTAGTTCTCAACGATGCCATTGTGAACCACGATTATCTGATTATCGCAGTCAGTGTGGGGATGAGCGTTGAAATCGGTGGGGCCGCCGTGAGTGGCCCATCGGGTGTGCCCCACTCCGGTGACGCCCTCTGGGAGCGAGTCCTGCAGAACCGTTGCCAGGTTCACCAGCTTGCCTGATTTTTTGTGGACAGCGGGCATGCCGTCGCGATCGAGAACGGCGATTCCTGCGCTGTCGTATCCCCGATATTCGAGGGCGGCGAGGCCCTCAAGGATTATTGGGGCCGCCTGTCTGGCGCCTGCGTAGCCGATTATTCCACACATATCAGCCTCTCATGCTGTCGCGATCAACCCATTCGATGAGTCGAAACTGATTGCCGCGAGACTCCTCCGAGTTGCCTATCCCTTCAAAATGAGCCGATTGCACTCAATCCTGTTCGGTCAGTCTCACACAAATCTAACGTAAGATGGTCGTGAAATCAACGCCTCGCGTCTATCGGTCTGCGGAACCAGCAGTCCGTGCGAGATCGCTGTACTCCCCACGGTACTCCTCTGGCAGGAGTTCTGCGACTCGGTGCATGATCATCGTGTTCAGCGATTCCTGCACTTCTTTGTTCAGTCGCCCTTCGATGTCGGGTAGGGAAAACACCTCTCCGATGCGGACTCGTATTCGACCAGTGGGGTTGACGACCCGCAGCCAGGTGCCTATTCGTTCGGTCCCGGTGATCGCCACCGGCAGGATAGATGCTTTCGTGCTGCGGACGAGGCCGACCACGCCGGGTTTTGCCTTTTGCATCTGAGCATTCCTGCTTCGGGTTCCTTCTGGAAACACGACGATGGCGCCGTCGTTGTTTAGCAGATTCAGCGCCCAGCGGTAAGCTCGCACGTCCGCGCCCTCTCGATTGACCGGAAACGCTCCGTAGGAGCCGAGAAACCATCGGACGAAGGGCCCGCCCACGAACAGGCTGTCTTTTGCCAGGAACCGAATGCGCCTGGGCAGGCTGGCGCCCAGCAAAGGCGGGTCGAGGTTGCTCAGGTGGTTGGCGACAACGACAAGCGGCCCCATTGATGGCACGTTCTCGCGGCCCGTAACCTTCCAGTCGGCGAAGGTCCGGAGGGTGAATCTCTGGGCAACGTTGCATGTGGGGTAGAGCCAGTCCATCAGCGGCTCCTCAGTTCGGTCAATATCAAATCCACAACCTGTTCGATGGTCAGGTCTTTGGTGTCCAGTATCACAGCGTCATCCGCCGGAATAAGGGGAGCCACTGCCCGTTTAGAGTCGATTTTGTCCCTTTTGATGAGGTCGTCCAGAATGTCCTGGTATGTCAGCTTTCCGATGCTATTCTGCTCTTCGAGAAACCGCCGATTTGCCCTCACTTCAACTGATGCATCGAGATACACTTTAATTCTGGCGTCAGGAAGCACGACGGTTCCGATGTCGCGGCCAACCATGACAATAGAACCCCGCTCTCCGATATTTTTCTGCCGCCTGACCAGGGCGGTCCTGACACCTTGGATGGCGGCCACATGGGACACGTTCTGGTCAACTGCCCGTTCTCTCAGTCTGTCTGTGACGTCGACATTGTTCACCATCAGGCGGTCGCCGACGGAGGATGCTACTATTTCAATCGGCATCTCTTCGGTCAGTTTGGAGATGGCGTGTTGGTCGCTGAGGTCCATGCGCTCATCCAATGCGACGACTGTAACGGCGCGGTACATGCCGCCGGTGTCGAGGAACCGGTAGTTGAGACGATGAGCCAGATTCCTGCCCACGGTGGTTTTCCCAGAGGCCACAGGGCCGTCAATGGCGATTGCGCTTCGATTTTCCAACTGAGTATTTCTTTCTTGGTGAGCGCGGTCGAGTCCAGACTATCCAGGCTTGAGTGGCGCTCATCCCCTCAAAGTATAGTCGTGGATAGAATGCACAGGCAAGCAAACACCGGGCCGTTTGTTGCGGAGATGGGCGGCGAGCAATGCTCCTGGTCCAGGGCTAACCGTCGCCGAATTTCCGCTGCACCTGTTGCTTGAAGTCAGGATCGTGACGGACTATTCGGCCCAGTTTGAGCAGCGCGTCCGGCGATAGCTGAGTGACGGGTTTTGGAAGCGCAGGCGTTTCGCCGATGGCGCCTGATTCCTTCATTGCGGCGACGTTGCCATGCGACCTCCCCAGCACGTCAGTCAGCGCCCATCGGTTGTGTTCACCCAAAAGGGGGGCTGACCTGTGGATGCGCCCAGGCGTCTCGGAGAATTTCCACGGCCTGGAGCCATATGGCAGGGGCGGGATTTCTGTGGACTCAGGGTGTTCGACCACCTCGAAAAATCCACGCTCGTTCAGGTGAGGGTCAAAGAGCAGTTCTTTGCCGTCGAGGACCGCTCCCGCTGAGACTTTTTGAGACTGGAGTTCTCGCTCCAGGTCGCGTTTGTCCCATTCCCTGGTTTTCTTGCCGATCATCTCGTCGAGGCTGTGCTGGTTGGACAGCCGCGTCTCTGCGGACGCAAACCGTGGATCATCAGTCCACTCGGGAGCGCCCAGAACGTTGCAGAGAGCCGACCACTGGGCGTCGGTTTCCGCAGATATGGCGATGAAATTCTCGCGGCCCTGACATTCGTAGCATCCCTGGGGCGCGAAGGTACAGCTGCCGTTGCCTATGCGGTCTCGGATGCGACCGTTTACGGTGTAGTCCATGAGCGCATCGGGAATGGTGGCGCTGAGGGTCTGAGATTGGGAGACATCGATGAACTGGCCCTGGCCGGTGCGGGCGCGATGCACCAGGGCGGCGGCGATGGCGAACGTGGTGTGCTCGGCGGCAGTGTAGTCGGTGTACGGAATCTCGGGGACGATGGGCGCGGCGCCCTGGTAGCCCGTCATGTGGGCCAACCCGGAGGTTGCCTCGGTGCCGAATCCGATGGCGCCGAAGTTGCTCCAGGGGCCTGTGTGCCCGTATCCAGTGGACGAGACCATTATGAGGTCGGGCTTCACCTCGCGGAGTTTCTCGTAGTCCAGGCCGAAATTGCTGATCACCCGGGGTGTGAAGTTCTCTGCGAACACATCACTGACGGCAATCAACTCAATCAGCGCTTGCTGTCCTTCAGGCTTGGTCAGATCGAGAGCGAGACTGTGTTTGTTGCGGTTTTGTTCGTAAAAATTGATGCTTCGATTCCACCACTCGCCATCCACGCGATCATCGTAAAATGCTGTGCCGCGATAGTTTTCCAGACGGACGCAGGACTCGATCCTGATGACCTGGGCGCCCATGTCAGACAACAATTTCGCAGCGTAGGGGATGGCGATAAGCTGGCTCATCTCGACAATACGGACGCCTTCCAAAGGCAGTTTCACGCTCATATCACACCCGCCGTGAACAGCCTGGTAATTTCTGATTGGGAGATTCCGAGTCGGTCCCGATAAATCTCCTGATTGTGTTGGCCCAGAGTCGGCGCCGGAGAGGAAACTTTCCAGGGCGTCTCGCTCATGGTGAATGGCGCTCCGGGGTAGGTGAGTGTTCCGGCGATAGGATGGTCGATCTCCCGGAAAAACTCGCGCCAGATGTACTGAGGGTTCTCGACGACCTCTTTTGGGTCGTGAACGACGCCGTATATCAACCTTCGCTGCTTGTGGGCTTCGTAGAAGATCTCGAATTTCTCGCGCTTCTCGAACGCCTCGGAAATAACGGCGTCGAACTCCACGGCATGTTCGACTCGGCTTTCCGGCGTTGCGAACTTATCGTCCAGCAGAGCCGGCGCGTCGAGAAATTCCGCCGTCGCCTGCCAGTCCACAGGGCCGAAGTTTATGGGCATGATGTAGCCGTCGGATACCCTGACCGGCCCACGGGGAATTTCGCCCGTCTCTTTGGGTTGCCGCCATTTGACGACGCCAGTGTATCCGTATGCCAGGGTTGTGTCGCGGATGGCCGAGGCGACGGACTCCTGAATGGACACGTCAACCTGTTGGCCCTGACCTGTCAATTGTTGATGCATGATGGCGATGGCCGCTCCCGAAGCCGCGTTGGCTCCAGTTTTGTACTGGGCCTGGTTCATGGCATGTTTGAGGGGTTCGCGTTCGTTGAGTCCGAATATGTACATCAGTCCGCCCAGGGCGTACTCGACGATGTCGGTGGCCTCGTAGTCGCGGTATGGCCCCGTCTGGCCGAAGTTGGAGATCGACAGCATCACCAGCGATGGGTTGATCGAACGCAATTCCTCGTAGGACAGGCCCATAGCCAGGAGCGTTCCCGGACGAAAATTCTCGACAAGCAGGTGCGAGTCTCGGACGAGTTGCTTTAGAATGTCCTGACCGGCGTCGGACTTGATGTCCAGCGTCACCGAGCGTTTGTTAGTGTTGAGGTACAGGAACGGCAGGCTTCGATCAGGTTCGGGAACGTCTCCGGCGAAAGGGCCAGAGTTTCGAGCGGGGTCTCCGATGCCCGGCCGCTCGACCTTGATGACCTCAGCCCCGAAGTCGGCCAGAAGTTTAGTGCAGTACGGCCCCGCAACGTGGTGGGTGAGGTCGATAACCTTGATGCCTTCGAGGGCGCCTGGGGTCAAATGTCGTCTCCTGTTCGATTCTCGTTGGGTATTGTCGCAGGCACGATTATACAGGCGGATTGCCATTGGTGGAAGGAAGCGTTGATTTGAGCCAAACGCGAATCGGAGTGGTTGCTGATGATCTGACCGGCGCGCTGGACACCGCAGGGGCTTTCGCATCGCGGGGTTTAAGGTCCAGAGTCCTCACCGCGCCCGCGGACAAGATGGACGCCCGATTCGATGGAGACGTGGCAATCGTCAACACTCACACACGGAATGTCGATGCCGCCCTGGCAATCGCTCCGGCGCATCGAGCCGCCAAGGAGTTGTCAGACTCCGGTTGGAGCCGCCTTTACAAGAAAGTCGATTCCACGGCGCGAGGCAACCTGGCCGCTGAGTGCAAGGCCGTCATGGACGCTCAGGAGGCTGTGGCGGCCATCGTGTGTCCTGCGTTCCCCCGGATGGGCCGGACTGTGGTTGACGGCATTCTGATGGTGAATGGCGCGCCTGTGACTCAGAGCATCGAAGGCTCGGACGATCTGTCGGCGGTCCCGTCGGACTCTCTGCTCGAACTCATGACCTTGGAGGAGGAGTTGACGCCCGGACTTGTCCCGCTGTCTGTGGTGAGGGAGGGAGTTAAAGAAGTTCGGTCGAAAGTATCCAAGTTGATCGAACGGGGATGCAACGCCCTCGTGATCGATGCCGAGACCGACTCCGATCTGCAAACCATCGCTGAATATTCAAAGGGTTGCCCAGATTACTTGCTTGTTGGCTCGGCAGGGCTGGCTTACGCGGTTGGAAATCTGTTCAGGCGCGACAACGAATTCGTCATCGGGAACATCAGGACGAATTCTCCACTTGTCATCGTCGCAGGAAGTCGCCACCAGGCCACCAGAGTCCAGGTTGAGGCAATTTCCAGCGCCGGCGTTGCTGAGGTCATCTCGTTGAATCCTGAGCCTGCGCTGGGCGAGAGGATGGAACGTATCGGATATTCCAGAGAGGTCATGGTCGAGCTTGAACGGTGTATTTCTGCTGGTCGAAACGTCGTGTTGGAATGGGACCAACAGGCAAGGCACCCCGATCCGGTTTCACAAGAAGAAGCAACCACGCTGGCGAATTTTGCGGGCCTTCTGGTCTACGGTATCGCTCGCAGAGCATACTTGGGCGGCCTGATCATCGCGGGAGGGGACACTGCGTTCGGAGTTCTGCGAGCGCTGGGCGCGTCCACTGTGGACGTTCTGGGCGAACTCGAGGCTGGAGCGCCGTTGGGATCAATCTGTGACGGGATCGGCGCTGGGTTGACCCTCGTAACCAAAGCCGGGGGCTTCGGGGATGAAGGGTTGTTCGTTCGAGCGTTAGAGGCCATCGGCCCTTCCGGCGCGCCTTCAAGCTGAACCCGGTTGCCGGGGCCGTCCTGCCGCCTTATAATTGGCCTTGTCAGCCGCCGGTGGCGTGGCTGATTCCAATTAGCCAGCCATCACGTTTTCAAATTATTCACCCACGGGAGGAATCATGGGCGCTCAAGTTATTATTTATGGACCCGACGAATCTGTTCTGGAGGCATTTCTGGAGATCAAACCAGAAGGGGTAGAAGTAGGGTGGGTCAACTCCGACGATTCGATAGACGACCAGGCTGCGCAGATGCAAGACGCCGTAGCGTTGATAGTCGCGGGACGGGGCAGGCCAACGGTGGAACTTGCCGCCAAGTGTCCGAACCTCAAGCTCGTTCAGACAACCAGCGCTGGCACTGACTATCTGGATAAAGTTGGTCTCGGAGAACTGGGCATCAAGGTGTCTAATAACGGAGGCGGGAACGCCGTCGCCGTCGCAGAGCATACGATGGGCCTGATCGTCAGCACCATCAGGAAACTCCAGCTTCAGTTCAATGCGGTTGCCGCTGGCGAGTGGGCGGGCGACATTCGGAACCAGTGGTTCTCTCAGGCTCATGAGATCGCAGGCAAGACCGTTGGAATCATTGGCCTGGGCCGCATTGGTTCCAGGGTAGCCCGGCGCCTTCAGGGCTGGGAGTGCGAGGTCGTGTATCACGACATCATTGACATATCTGCTGAAACGGAAGAGGAATTGCACGTCACAAAGCTGCCTCTGGACGAGGTGCTTCAGACATCCGATGTCATCACCCTGCACGTTCCTCTGGGCACGCAGACACGACACATGATCAGCGATCGCGAGTTTGAGATGATGAAGCCGACAGTCATCTTCATCAACGCCTGCCGTGGCCCTGTCGTTGACGAAGCGGCGCTAATTCGCGCTCTGAACGATAACCAGATTGCCGCCGCCGGACTCGATGTTCTGGAGCAGGAACCCACGCCTGTGGACAACCCCCTGCTGAAGATGGACAACGTGCTGGTCACGCCTCACCTGGCGGCTTTCTCACAGGAAGCCGGAGAGAAGAGCCGGATGTTCGCCATCACCAACTCTGCGAGAGTAGCTGGCGGTGACGAGCCTGACTCGGTCGTTCCTTCGACCGACTTCTAGCGTCCAGCGTTGAACCGAAAGGTTTGAGAATTGGACTTTCGGTACTACGGCATCGCCGAGCTTGCCATAGTAGTGTCTGACATCGAACGGGCCAAGGAGTTCTACGTGGGACTCCTTGGCTTCGAGGCGACTGACTACGAGTTCGGCAAAGGTTCGGCAATCGTCAAGATTGGCGAGAATTGGTATCTTGGCCTCTGGGAACCGGCGAGTGGCGCAGTGACTTCCTGTCACCGGAGCGCAGCGCCGATTACTTCGGCAACTCCGTCGCGCCCACGCATCCGGTTTTCGCCGTCCATCAGGACGATGCGGCGAAGATCGCAGAGCGATTGACGGGAGCGTGATACGAGGTGGATGGGCCGATGCCGCATGGCGACGGCTCGATGCGCCGGATGCCATCTGTGCAATTTCGATTAGGGAGCGAGTTTGATGGTCTCTACAAGAATTGATAACTTCACGATTCGACCGGCTGAGGTAGAGGACACTCCGCTAATACTGTCACTGATCAAAGGATTGGCCGAGTACGAGAAACTTGCGCACGAAGTCGTCGCCACGGAAGAGATGTTGCGCGAAACGCTGTTTGGCGCGCGACCTGCGGCAGAAGTGGCGCTCGGGTACTTTGGCGGCGAGCCAGTCGGTTTTGCGCTGTTTTTTCAGAATTATTCGACATTCCTCGGACGTCCGGGTATCTACCTTGAGGACTTATTCGTATACCCCGATATGCGCGGGAAAGGATTTGGGGGCGTATTGCTTGCTTATCTAGCGCATCTGGCCAAAGAACGAAACTGTGGCCGTCTGGAGTGGTCAGTTCTTGATTGGAATGAGCCTGCGTTAAAGTTCTACAGGTCAATCGGAGCCGTTCCAATGGACGAATGGACTGTGAATCGTGTTACGGGAGAAAGACTAGACAGCCTGGCAGCCAGATTCTGAATGCACGGCTGGACCGTAGCGTGTGCCGCGAAGGCGTTGTTGGTCGTTTAGATCAGCGCGTTGTGTGGGTTGTTGATTAGTTTTGACGGCAAATCTGCCAGTTAGCCGTTGGTCCCCGCTTCGTTAGTCTCGCTGGATACCGACCTTCTTTAGCAGATCAAGCGGCGCGGCGTCCAATAGCGACACGGCCTCCTTCTGATCCATGCCTGAGCCAAGAGCCACCGACATGGCGTACTCTCGTGTCATGAGGTCTGCGGGGGCGTGCGCGTCGGAGTCCAGCACCATCCTTGCGCCTGCGGCTTTGGCAGTCTTCACCACATGACCGTTGGCCGCGCTGTGGCCTCTGCGCGACGTGACTTCAAGAAACACGCCGTTCCGGGCCGCTATGCTGGCTTCCTCCGGCGTGATGAGGCCTGGATGGGCCAGAATGTCCACGTGCTGGGACGTGACGGATGCCAGATTGGTCCCAGCCACCACAGGTTCAGTGATGGTCTCTCCGTGGACGTTGACGACCCGCGCTCCGAGCCTGCGGGCTTCCTGGGCGAGCATGTCGATGTCCTCGGCGGGTGTGTGGGTGATCTCGACTCCAGGCAGTGCGAGAATATCCCAGCGTTTGGAGGCCATCTCGCAGTCCACTTTCAGCGTCTTGAGCACAAACTCCATGTTTCCCGGCCCGACATGATCGGTTATTGCCATGACCTGATATCCGATATGCATGGCTCGCCGGATAAGCTCGATGGGCGCCAGCACTCCGTCGCTGAGGAAGGTGTGGGTGTGGAAGTCGTGCAAGTTATGTTCTCCTGGTCAGGAATGGGCTGACAGATTTGACGCCAGGCGTTTCATCGCTTCGCCTGTGTTGCCGGTGTAAAATCCAGGCGCCCCTTCGGGATGATTGACCTTCAGGCAAACGAATACGGGGCCTTTTTCGTTCATTATGCGGGGCAGGTCACTGGCCATCTCCTCCAGATCGTCGAATTCGTAAGAGGCGGCGAATCCCGCATCCTCGGCCATGCCTGCGAGGTCGAACCTTCCGGTTCCAGGGACCGGCTGGCCTCCGGTGGTGAAGTAGGCTCCGTCTTCGAAGACGAAGTGGACGAGGTTCTCCGGCGCGGCGCCTGCGATGGTGACCAGCGAGCCGAGATTCATGAGCAGGCTGCCGTCGCCATCGAGGATCACGATCTTTTTCTCAGGCTGCGCCAGAGCGATTCCAAGCGCCACGGAAGACGCTTTGCTCATGGCCCCGAATATCGGCAAGTCGAGGTCGGGGTTCTCGGTGACCGACTCCCAGTACCGATTGGGAGTCATTGTGCTGACGACCACAGCGTCGCCTCGCTCGCGGCTGATGGCCTTCACCGCGTCCAGGGATGAGATCATAAGACGTTCACTCCAGTGATGTTGGGCAATTTCATTCGGGGATTGAGAATCTTATCCAACTGAGCCAGGAATCGCGGCGATCAAAGGTTTCCTGGGCCGCGATATTGAAGGTGTTCGGGCAGGGTGTCTGTCACTCCCAGGGCCGACACGACGCGGTGGGCGAAGTATTCGGCGATCTGCTCCACGTACTCAAGCTTGAGGTAGAAAGGCGGGTCCGGAGGCATGATTTTCACTCCGAGGTTCGCCAGCTTCGCCATGTTCTCCAGGTGGATCGCGCTCAGGGGAGTCTCACGGGTCATCAGCGTCAGAGGCCTGCGTTCTTTCATACATACGTCGGCGCAGCGGCGGATGAGGTTATCTGACATTCCGTGAGCGATGGCCGCGAGAGTCGCCATGCTGCACGGCACGATGGCCATTCCCCGAGTTGGAAACGACCCGCTGGCAACGGGCGCGGTGATTTGTTGAGGCGGATAATACTGGAACAGGTCGGAATCGCGCCAGCGTTCAAGGGCCGACCCGAAGGACTCGTCCATCTCTTCCTGCCAAACGATGCGGGCCGCTGAGGAGGCGGATACGATGGTTGGAGTGGATGATTCCAAAAGCATGTCGATGGTCTGTTTTGCTATCGACACGCCGCTGGCGCCGGTAATTCCGACGATGACAGGCAGGGCGTCGCTCATGATTCGAGCCTTTTTTCTAACATCTCAAGAATGATTCACAGGTAAATCGCAATCAAGGTCCCAACCAGCATGGTTGTGGAGATGTATGCGTTGATTCTGGCGAATGCCAGGCCCATCCTGGAAAGATCGCCGGGGTTCACCAGCGAGTATTTATACAGCAAGAACCCGACTGCCCCCACACAGCCCACGAAGTAGGGCCAATTCAAGCCCATCCAGATGCCCAGGACCACCAGCACGGTGACCGCCAGCGTGTCCAATGTGCGGGCGATTCGGAATGCGTTGACGATTCCAAATCGAGAGGCCACCGAGTGCAACCCTTCTTTCAGGTGGAATCCTTCGTCCTGTGTGTGGTACAGAATGTCGAAACTTCCGGCCCACAGCGCCACAGCTAGCGAGAGCATCACCGGCTGGAGTGGCAGGCTGCCTGTGACGCCTATCCACGCGGCGGAGGGCGAGATTGCCAGCGCCCATCCCAGCAGCAGGTTTGCAGCCCACGTGAATCGCTTGGTGAAGGGGTAGAGTATCAGGTATGCCGCCGCCACAGGGGCCAGGATCAGCGCCAGGGTGTTTAACTGTGCCGCGGCGATAATGAATACTACGAGGGCTATGACGGTCAGCCCGACCATCTCGCCCACTTTGAGAAGTCCGCTGGGCAGGTGCCGGACGGCGGCGCGGGGATTTTTCGCGTCGATGTGCCGGTCGATTATCCGGTTGGCGGCCATCCCGACGGTGCGGGCACTCACCATCGCCACGGTTATCCAGATAAAAGCGTGCCAGCCAGGAAACCCGTCTGCCGCCAGAAACATGCCGATGTAGGCAAAGGGCAGGGCGAAGATGCTCTCGTGGAATTTGATGGCATCAAGGAATAGCGGGACCTTGCGAATGATGTTCTGGTTCGTGTTTGCTGCCGTGGTCAGAATCCGTACTCCTTCCATCTCTGGTCAACCAGAGTTTTGATCTCCTCGGACATTGCAATGTCCGGAGGCCACTCCCTGGAACGACCGTCGGTTACGCCTTTGGAGGTGGCGTCGATGCCCACCTTGCTCCCGAACTTGGGGATTGGCGTGGCGTGGTCCAGATCGTCGATTGGCCCTTCGGCAAAGGTTATGTCGGTTGCCGGGTTGATATTGTTGCTTACGCGCCAGGTTACCTCCGAGGGGTTCTGGACGTCCACATCATGATCGACGACTATGATGGTTTTGGTCAACATCAAAAGCCCCATGCCCCACAGAGCGTGCATCACTTTTTGAGCGTGGCCTGGATATTCCTTGCGCATGGACACGATCAACAGATTGTGGAACGCGCCTTCTGCGGGCATGTTCATGTCCACCACCTCTGGCAGGGCCATCTGAAGGATGGGGAGCATGATGCGCTCGGCGGCCTTGCCCATGAAGAAGTCCTCTGTTGGGGGCCGTCCGACCATCGTCGTGGGGTAGATGGGGTCGCGGCGGTGGGTGATGGTCGTCACGTGGAACACCGGATAGTCCTCTGCGGGTGAATAGTAACCGGTGTGGTCTCCGAATGGCCCTTCTGGTCTCAACTCTCCGGGGATGACGTAGCCTTCCAGGACGAACTCGGCGTGGGCAGGCACCTCCAGGTCAACGGTCTTGCACTTCACCAACTCGACGGATTCCTCTCGGATTAGCCCAGCTATTGCGAACTCGTCCATGTCTGGAGGCAAGGGCATGGAGCCGCTCCAGATGGTCGCTGGGTCTCCTCCCAGTGCGACAGCCACCTCCAGCTTTTCGAGTTTCTGCGACTCGCCGACCCGGTAGTGGTGAGCGCCGCCCTTGTGGGTCTGCCAGTGC